>CAMBCW010000093.1 GCA_945864925.1 uncultured Clostridia bacterium | reverse complement strand
GATCAGGACTTGCATCGGGCTGCGCGCACGCCAAAGGCGCACACTTGCCCGATTATAGGTCAAAATTCCAGGCACATGTCCCGGAATTTTGAAGATTTCATTTTATTTTCCCGCCTGCGGGCGGGAAAACTCTGCGAGGCTTTTCTGCCGGAGGTACTTGCAAACGCTGCGTCATAAGGTTGATCGACAGCCTGAGCCGCTGCGAAGCAAATGTTTCGCAGCGGCCTTTTGTCTGGTTACCCTACAGGACGTACTTTCGGGAAAAGCTTTCAAACGCAGCGGCAAAGTCGGCGCTGCCATATTTCACATCGTTGAGATATTTATGGGTGTCAAAGCTGTTATGCTTCACCTCGATGAGCGCCACGGCGATATTGGAGCAGTGATCCGAAATCCGCTCATAGTTGTTCAGCAGATCGGACAGGACAAAGCCCAATTCAATGGTGCATTCTCCCCGCTGTAAGCGGCCGATGTGATGGTCCTTGATTTTGGCAATGAGCTGATCCACCACCTGTTCCAGGGGCTCCACCTGGGCGGCCAGCACCAGATCCTGGTCCACATAGGCCCGTTCCGTCAGGCGCAGGATTTCCTCAATGGCGCCGGTCAGAACATCCAGTTCCCGCCGGGCCTCCCCGGAAAAGGACAGGCCCTTCTCATAAATCTCCCGGGCCACTTCCTTGAGGTTCACCGCATGGTCGCTGATGCGTTCAAAATCACCGATGGTATGCAGCATCAGGGAAACCGCATGGCTGTCCATGCGGGACAGCGCCCGGGCAGACAGCTTCACCAGGAATGTGCCCAGCCGGTCCTCATACAGGTCCACCATGTTCTCCTGATCCAGAACCTCCTGCGCCATGGCCTCATCATAATGAATCAGCAGGCCCATGGCTTTTTTCAGGGTATCCCGGGTGGTGGCGCACATCTCCATGGCATAGTTGGCGCTCTCCTGCACAGCCACCGAAGGAGAACGGAGCAGGCGGTCGTCCAGCACGCAGATGTTGTCCGTCCGGGCGGGTTTGTCCGTGGATTTCTCCCTGGTGAGCCATTCGGTGAGCTTGATGATCAGCTTTCCGTTGGGCATCAGCAGCAGAGTCGCCAGCAGATTGAACAGGGTATGGCACAGGGCAATGCCGAAAGCGTCTATGGGCGCGTTGGTGATGGGGAAACGGAAGACGGCGTTGAGCACGAGATAGGCCGGCAGCAGGATCACAGTCCCCAGCAGGTTGATCAGGGTGTGCATGACCGCCACACGCTTGGCGCCGGTGTTGGCCCCGATGCACGAGAGAAGCGCCGTAATGCAGGTGCCGATGTTCTGGCCCATGATGATGGGAATGGCCATGCCCCAAGTGACGGAGCCGGTCATGGCCAGGGCCTGCAGGATGCCCACCGACGCAGCGGAGGACTGGATCAGCGCCGTAAACAGGGCGCCCACCAAAACGCCCACGGCGGGATTGGTGAACTGGACCATCCACGCGCCGAACTGCGGCAGCTCCGCCAGAGGGCTGACCGCGTCGGACATGAAATTCATGCCGATCATCAGGACCGCAAACCCCACCAGGATATTGCCGATGGATTTATTCCGTTCCTTTTTGGCCAGCATGGTCATAAACACGCCGATGACGGCCAGAATCGGGGAAAAGTTTATGGGCTTGAGCATCTGCAGGAAGAAATTGTCACTTTCTATACCGGACAGGCTCAAAATCCATGCCGTCAGAGTGGTGCCGATGTTGGCGCCGAAAATCACATTGAGGGTCTGGGAAAAATGCATGATTCCGGAATTGACCAGGCCCACCAGCATCACGGTACAGGCGGAAGAGGACTGCATGGCGATGGTAATCACTGCGCCGAGCACTGCGCTGACAACCGGATTGGCCGTCATTTTCTTCAGCAGGCCCTCCAGCCGGCCGCCGGCCAGCCGCTCCAGGTTGTGGCTCATGGTCTGCATTCCGAACAGGAAAAAGGCCAAACCGCAGCACAGGCTCAGCAGATTAAAAAAATCCATGCAGGTTCTTCCCCCGTCTCCGCTCAAAGCTGATATTTTTCGGCAAAGGTTTCAAAGGCGGCAGCAAAGCTCTCACTGCCATATTTGACATCATTCAAATACTGATGGGTATCAAAGCTGTTGTGATCCACCTCAATGAGGGCCACCGCGATATTGGAACAGTGGTCGGAAATACGCTCATAGTTGTTCAGCAGATCCGCCAGAATAAAGCCCATTTCAATGGTGCATTCTCCCCGCTGCAGCCGAACCACATGGTGGTCCTTGGTCTTGGCGATGAGTTTATCCACCACCTGCTCCAGGGGCTCCACCTGGTGGGCCAGCTCCAGATTGCCGGCCACAAAGGCCTCCTGGGTCAGCTGCAGGATTTCCTCTATGGCCTGGGTCAGCACATCCACTTCCCGTTTGGCCTCCTCCGAGAAGGACAGGCCCTTTTCATGGATTTCCCGGGCCACTTCCTTGAGGTTCACCGCATGGTCGCCCAAGCGCTCGAAATCGCCGATGGTATGGAGCATCAGGGACACGCTGTGGCTGTCCCGGCGGGACAGGGCCTGGGCCGACAGGCGCACCAGGAAGGTTCCCAGACGGTCCTCGTACAGGTCAATGTCGTCCTCCAGCTCCACCACTTCCTGGGCGGTATCCGTGTCATAGTGGTCCAGCAGTCCGATGGCCTTACGCAGGGTCTCCCGGGCTTCCCGGCACATCTCCACCGTATAGTTGCCGCACTCCTGCACCGCCACAGAGGGCGCGTTGAGCAGGCGCTCGTCCAGCCGTCCGATGCGGTCCTGCCGGCTGGCTGTCGCCGCCGACTTGTCCGGCATGATCCGCTCGATGAGCCGGATAATCTGCTTGCTGGCCGGCATCAGCAGCACCGTGGTCAGCAGGTTGAACAGGGTGTGAATCAGGGCGATGCCAAAGGCGTCCACCGGGGCATTATGGAAGGCAAACTGGAGCAGGGCATTGCAGATCAGATACAGCGGCAGCAGCAGCAGTGTGCCGATAACCTTGACCAGGGTATGCATAACGGCGACCCGTTTGGCGTTGGTATTGGTGCCGATGCAGGACATGATGGCCGTGATGCAGGTGCCGATGTTCTGGCCCATAACAATGGGAATGGCCATGCCCCAGGTGACGGAGCCGGTCAGAGACAGCGCCTGCAGAATACCGACGGAAGCGGCGGAGGACTGGATCAGCGCCGTAAACAGGGTGCCCACCAGGATGCCCAGCAGCGGGTTGGTGAACTTCACCAGCAGAGCGCCGAACTCCGGCATATCCGCCAGGGGGCTGACAGCGGACGACATGAAGTCCATGCCGATCATCAGAACGGCAAAGCCCACCATGATATAGCCGATGGATTTGTTGCGGTCCTTTTTGCACAGCATCCGCATAAACACGCCGATCACAGCCAGGATGGGAGAGAAATTCTTGGGCTTCAGCATCACCAGCAGAAGGTTATCACTCTCGATGCCGGACAAGCTCAGAATCCAGGCCGTCAGAGTGGTGCCGATGTTGGCGCCGAAGATGACGTTGATGGTCTGGGAAAACTGCATGATCCCGGAGTTGACCAGACCCACCAGCATCACCGTGCAGGCGGAAGAGGACTGCATGGCAATGGTGATGATGGCGCCCAGGCACATACTGACAACGGGGTTTGCCGTCACTTTTTTCAGTGTGCTCTCCAGCTTGCCGCCGGCCAGTCGCTCCAGATTGTCGCTCATGATCTGCATGCCGAACAGGAAAAAGCCCAGGCCGCAGAGCAGATTCAGCACAGAAAACAAATTCATATCGTTCGTTTCTCTCTTTCTATTTTTCGGCGTCAGAGCAGCGTCTGCTCATTGATGATGAGTTTGAACTCCAATCCCAGCTTCCTGGCCGCCTGGCGGCACAGGTTCATGCGGGTCAGAAAAATCTGGAAATAATCCATAATGGAACAATATTTTGTGTCAATGTGCATTTTCAGCTTGATGTTGGTGTGCTCCTCGTTGATTTTCAGGACCGTCTGCTTCACGGAGTAATTCACCCGGTCGTGGATATCAAAGGTCGTCTTGTCCTGATTGCGGACACGGCTGCGGCGGACGTCGGATTTGTCCGCGATGATCAGTGCCGCCGAGAGGTCGTCCACCGGCACACCGGTACCCTCGTCATGGTTGCCGATGGCTGTGACCACCGTGGCCAGATCCTCCGGCGTGATGTCCATGGTCCGCAGCAGCTGGAAGGCCATCACCGCCCCGGACTGGGAATGGTCCACCCGGTTGACCAGGTTTCCGATGTCATGGAGGAACCCGGCGATCTTCACCAGTTCCACCTCGTGGGCCGGGCGCTCCAGGGTCTGCAGGATATAGCCCGCCGTCTCCGCCACCTTGGTCACATGGGCAAAGCTGTGTTCCGTAAAGCCCAGAGCCGCCAGGGAGCGGTCCGCCATAGAAATATAGGTTCGGATTTCCTCATTCTGCTTCAGGGATTCAAAAGTAATCACGCACTTCCCTCCTCTGTCTGCCACACTTCCCGGTTCTTTGGGAACGTCACGGCGATGGTGGTGCCCTTGCCCAGGGTGCTCTCCACCTGAATTTCCGCCCCCAGACTGGCTGCGCCATGCTTGACAATGCTCAGGCCCAGGCCCGTGCCGCCCACCTCCCGGGAGTGGCTTTTGTCCACCCGGTAGAACCGCTCAAAAATCCGGGGCAGCTCCTCCTGGGGGATACCGATTCCGGTGTCTGCCACGCTCACACAGGCTGACTGTTCCCCGTCCTGCACGCAGATGCGCACCGTTCCCCCGTCATGGTTATATTTTATCGCATTATCGCACAGGTTATAGAGAATTTCTTCCACAATCTGCGGTGCCGAGGTAATCCATCCTTCTTCGCCCTCCAGCACCATCCGCACGCCCTGCTTCTGGGCCGCAGACTCCAGCTGCTGCCGGACCCGTTCCGCTGTCTGTCCCAGGGAGACCGGCTCCGGTTTCAGCTGCACGGCGTTGTCCTCCAGCCGGGACAGGCGGATGATATCCCCCACCAGGCTGATAAGCCGCTGGGTCTCGTCATAGATTTTCCCGGCAAAGGGCCGCACATCCTCCGGACGGACCAGGCCGTCCCGCATGAGCTCCGCAAAGCCGGAGATGGAAGTCAGGGGCGTTTTCAGTTCGTGGGACACATTGGCCGTGAATTCCCGCCGCATTTTGTCCTGCTTTTCATGTTCCCGGGCCAAGGCCTCCATCTGGCTGCGGATCTGCCGGTTCTGGTCGTTGAGGCGGCGTACCAGAGGCTTGATTTCCTCTTCCACATCCCGCTCATCCGGTCGGGAAAAGTCGATGTTGTCCAGAGGCTTTGTCACCGCTCTGGAAATCCACGACGCCAGGCCCGCCGACAGGGCCAGAGCCAGCACCGCCACCAGCAGCAGCGGCGTAAACAGCTCCAGAAAATCCAGACCCAGACCTCCGATGGCCAGCAGCACCGCCAGTAAGGTCAGGCAGATGAGAAACACCGCCATGGAGGACAGAAAAATATATTTGAACAGCCGCTGTCTCACCCGCGATCCTCCTTTCGCACAAGTCCTTGTTCAGCATACGACGGCTCCGAAAAAGTTCCGCCGAAGTTTATGTTAAATTTACGTAAAATTTAGCCAGAGAAAAACCCTCCGCCGGCTGTATCCCCGGGGAGGGTTCAAATCTACTATACCCCAGAACGGATAAATGCGCAAGTATAATTTGTATTTTATCGTCAAATTTGGCAAAAATCCATGGTCCATCCATTAAAAGTCCCCAAATCTTGTGAAGTTTTCCGCGTTGACAACCTGGGTCCTCCACGTTAAAATAGGACCATATTTTTTGAATACCGGTAAATGCGATGACGAAGAGAAGTACCTTGGTAACGCAGCCAAAGTGAGTCGGGGACAGTGGAAACCCGGTGTGTGCGGCCTTGGGAATAACACTTTCCAGCAGCGATCTGAACAGCTTCGGCTCAGTAGGTGAGACGCAGTGAGATGCGTTATTTCTCACGGGTTTGTTTGAACCCGACAAAAGTGACCGTCCCTGATCGATCGGGCGGTAAATTAGGTGGCACCGCGGATTTGCAGCTATTCGTCCTAAAATCAAGACGATAACCAGCTGCACACACAAATTCGGAGGTGTTTTTTTATGTGTTCCATCATGGGTTTTACTTCCAAAAAGCGTTCTGTTTCCGAGATCCGTCCCTTCTTTGGCCGCACCGTCTCCCGGGGCCCCGACATGTCCCGCATCGACGAAACTCCGTCCGGTTATCTCTGCTTCCACCGGCTTTCCATCATGGGCCTGCATCCCGAGGGCATGCAGCCGTTCCATCTGGGAAAGGACGCCTGCGTCTGCAACGGCGAGCTGTACGGCTTCCGGCCGGTCAGAGAAAAGCTGGCGGAGAAGTACACCTTTGTCAGCGACTCCGACTGCGAGATCATCCTGCCCATGTACCGGGAATACGGTCTGGAGATGTTCCGGATGCTGGACGCCGAGTTCGCCATGGTCATCTATGACGGCGAACGGGACGCCTACATCGCCGCCCGGGACCCCATCGGCATCCGCCCCCTGTTCTACGGATATGACCATGGCGACATTGTGTTCGCCAGCGAGGCCAAGAACCTGGTGGGTCTGGTGGACAAAGTGTTCCCCTTCCCTCCCGGACATTATTACGCCGACGGAAAATTTGTCCGCTATGCCGATCTGACCACCGTCTCTGATTACTGTGGGGACGACCTGGAGACTGTCTGCAAAAACATCCACGACAAGCTGGTGGCCGGCATCGAAAAGCGGCTGGACGCCGACGCCCCTCTGGGCTTCCTGCTGTCCGGCGGTCTCGATTCCAGCCTGGTCTGCGCCGTCTCAGCCCGGCTGCTGGGCAAGCCCATCCGGACCTTCGCCATCGGTATGGATCTGGACGCCATCGACCTGAAATATGCCCGCCAGGTGGCCGACTACATCGGCGCCGATCACACGGAGGTCATCATGACCCGGCAGCAGGTGCTTGACTCCCTGGAGGAGGTCATCGCCATGCTGGGTACCTACGATATCACCACCATCCGGGCCAGCATGGGCATGTACCTGTGCTGCAAGGCCATCCACGAGCGGACCGACGTGCGGGTGCTCATGACCGGCGAAATTTCCGATGAGCTTTTCGGCTATAAATACACCGACTTCGCCCCCTCTCCCGCCGCCTTCCAGCAGGAAGCCAAAAAGCGGGTGGACGAATTATATATGTATGACGTGCTGCGGGCCGACCGCTGCATCTCCGTCAACTCCCTGGAAGCCCGGGTGCCCTTCGGCGATCTGGACTTCGTGAAATACGTCATGTCCGTGGATCCGGCCAAAAAGGTCAACGTCTACGGCAAAGGCAAATATCTCCTGCGCCACGCCTTTGAGGGCGACTATCTGCCCCACGACATTCTCTGGCGGGAAAAAGCCGCCTTCTCCGACGCCGTGGGCCATTCCATGGTGGACGACCTGAAGGAATATGCCGAAACCCTTTATACCGACGAGGCCTATGAGGCCGCCCGGCAGAAATACAGCTTTGCCCAGCCCTTCACCAAGGAGAGCCTGCTGTACCGGGAGATTTTCGAGAAATACTACCCCGGCCAGGCCGAAATGATCCAGGACTTCTGGATGCCCAACAAGGAGTGGGAGGGCTGCAACGTCAACGACCCCTCCGCCCGGGTGCTGTCCAACTACGGCGGCAGCGGCAAATAACACGCCGCGCCGGTTGGATGTCCGATTGCCTTCGGCGGGGGCAAGCCCCCGCCCTACGGTGTTTTTGAACCTGCCCTGTAGGGGCGGCTATTAGCCGCCCGCAATCCGAAGCCATGTGTGATCGGGCGGCTGATAGCCGCCCCTACGCCCTTTTGCTGCAGCATCGTACTGCAGTCAGATTTCCAGTATTTATTCCCCAGGAGGTTATCAATATGAGCGAACAGGAACGGATTCCAAATCTCTTCGGCAGCCTGGTGTTCAATGAGGACGCCATGGCCAGGTATGTCAGCTGCGAGGCCGTGGTGGCCTGGAAGCAGTGCCTCAAGGACGGCTCCCCCCTGCAGCTGGAAACCGCCAACGACATCGCCGACGGCATGAAGGCCTGGGCCCTGGAGCACGGCGCCACCCACTTCACCCACTGGTTCCAGCCCATGACCGGCTTCACCGCCGAAAAGCACGACAGCTTTATCAGCCCTGTGGGCGGCGGCAAGGTCATCATGGATTTCAGCGGCAAGGAACTGGTCCGGGGCGAACCCGACGCATCCTCCTTCCCCTCCGGCGGCCTGCGTGCCACCTTTGAGGCCCGGGGCTACACCGCCTGGGATCCCACCTCCTACGCTTTCATCAAGGGCAAAACCCTCTGCATCCCCACGGCTTTCTGCTCCTACGGCGGCGAAGCCCTGGATAAGAAAACGCCCCTGCTGCGCTCCATGGAGGCCCTGAACCGCCAGGCCCTGCGGGTTTTGCGGCTCTTCGGCAACAGCGAGGTCAAATGCGTCCGCACCTCCGTGGGACCGGAGCAGGAGTATTTCCTGGTGGACCAGGCTCTGTACAACCAGCGCCCCGACCTGATCTACAC
>CAMBCW010000092.1 GCA_945864925.1 uncultured Clostridia bacterium | reverse complement strand
GCCTGCAGAAGCTGGAGGAGCTCACCGGCTCCTATCCCGGCGTGGACAAGGCCTATGCCATCCAGGCCGGCCGCGAGGTACGCATCATGGTCAAGCCCGAGGAGGTTACGGAGGACAACATGATTCTCCTGGCCCGGGAACTGGCCAAGAAGATCGAATCCGAGCTGGAGTACCCCGGCCAGATCAAGGTCAACGTCATCCGCGAGACCAAAGCTGTGGAATACGCCAAGTAAACGGTCTGCGGTCAAAGGGACTGCCGCAAAACCATGGTTTTGCGGCAGTCCCTTTTTTCTGATTCCCTACTGCTTCCGTAGGAAAAATTTGCGAACCCCCTTGACAATGGCGCAGCAGGACGCTATAATACCAATAAACCAACCAATCAAGTAGGTAAAAGGAGCGTACTGGTATGCTGAATCTGTTTGAGCAGCTTCTGCGGAGCAATTTCCGCTTTGGGCGAATGTGCAGGTTCTGAACCGCGAAAGAAACAGAGCGTGTCCCGTGCCGGTGGCCAGAGCCACGGAGGGACTTCCACAGACCTGGAAGACGGGGACAGACCCGATGCCCAATTTTATTTTACAAACAGAAAGAGGTATTCTTATGAGTAACTATAAATTTGAAACCCTGCAGCTTCATGTCGGCCAGGAGCAGCCCGATCCCGCTACCGATTCCCGTGCCGTTCCCATTTATGCCACCACGTCCTATGTGTTCCGCAATTCTGCCCATGCGGCGGCCCGCTTCGGCCTGGCTGACGCCGGCAACATCTATGGCCGCCTGACCAACTCCACCCAGGATGTGTTTGAAAAGCGCATTGCCGCGTTGGAAGGCGGCGTGGCTGGCCTGGCTGTGGCCTCCGGCGCTGCCGCCATCAGCTACACCATCCAGGCGCTGGCCCAGCAGGGCGACCACATCGTGGCCCAGAAGACCATCTACGGCGGCACTTACAACCTGCTGGCCCATACCCTGACCCAGTTCGGCGTCACCACCACCTTTGTGGACGCCCACAACCTGGAGGAAGTGGAGAACGCCATCCAGCCCAACACCAAGGCTGTGTACCTGGAGACCCTGGGCAACCCCAACTCCGACATTCCCGATATCGACGCCATCGCGGCCATCGCCCATAAGCATGGTCTGCCCCTGGTCATTGACAACACCTTCAGCACGCCCTACCTGATCCGGCCCATCGAGCACGGCGCGGACATCGTGGTCCACTCCGCCACCAAGTTCATCGGCGGCCACGGCACCACCCTGGGCGGCGTCATTGTGGACTCCGGCAAGTTTGACTGGAAGGCCAGCGGCAAGTACGCGCCCATCGCCGCGCCCAACCCCAGCTACCACGGCGTCAGCTTTGTGGACGCCGCCGGCCCTGCCGCCTTTGTCACCTACATCCGGGCCATTTTGCTCCGTGATACCGGCGCCACCATCTCTCCCTTTGCCGCCTTTCTGCTGCTGCAGGGCACCGAAACCTTGTCCCTGCGCCTGGAGCGCCATGCCGAGAACACCAAGAAGGTGGTGGAATACCTGACCAAGCATCCTCTGGTGGAGAAGGTCAACCATCCCTCTTTGCCCGATCATCCCGACCATGCCCTGTATGAGAAGTACTTCCCCAACGGCGGCGCTTCCATCTTCACCTTTGAAATCAAGGGCGGCCAGGAGGAGGCCCACAAGTTCATCGACAACCTGGAGATCTTCTCCCTGCTGGCCAACGTGGCGGATGTGAAGAGCCTGGTGATCCATCCGGCCACTACCACCCATTCCCAGCTTTCTCCCGAAGAGCTGCTGGATCAGGGCATCAAGCCCAATACCATCCGCCTGTCCATCGGCACCGAGCATATCGACGATATCATTGCCGACCTGGAGAAGGGCTTTGCCGCTGTGAAGTGACCCCCTCGGCACGCTGTGTGCCTCGCACATATGCTGCAACTCCCCTGCAGATGGGGCCCGCAAGGGCCCTGCTGCAGGGGAGTTGCAGCGCTGTGGGCAGATGAAAACCGGCCATTTCCGGCGGATCTTTTTCCATTGACACGGTGGGACGGCTCTGGTATACTCATAAACATACTTGTTCAATAGGAAATCACGGCGTATAGGAGGGTATATGCAGATGCGGACACAATTTCAGAGCTTACTGGACCAGATTCGTGCCGGTGCGCCTGGGGTGCGGACCCTGGAGGCCGAAGGCACAGTCTATACGCGCATCTTCCGCCCCGGGGAGCGGCTGATTCTCCTGGGCGGCGGCCATATTGCCCAGCCGCTGTGCCGGTATGCCGCGGATCTGGGCTTTGCTGTCACCGTGGTGGATGACCGGCCCTCCTTTGCCAACCGGACCCGTTTTCCCGAGGCGGAGGCAGTGTGCTGCGGCGCTTTCCCGGACATGCTGCAGCAGCTGCAGATCGGCCCATGGGACTATGTGGCGGTCATCACCAGGGGGCACCGCTATGATGCGGACTGCCTGCGGGTGCTTTTGTCGGGGACGTTCCCCCGGTATTTGGGCATGATCGGCTCCCGCCGCAGAGTGGCCGGACTGTTCCGGCTGCTGGAGGAGGAGGGATTTTCCAGGGAGGCCCTGGACCGGATCCACGCGCCCATCGGCCTGGAGATCCATGCCCTGACGGTGCCGGAAATCGCCATTTCCATTGTGGCCCAGCTGATTCAGTGCCGCCGGCAGGAATTCAGCCGGCGTTCCCACAGCACTGTCCTGGCCCAGGAGGACCTGGACCTGCCGTTGCTGGAATTCCTGGCGGAGGACCCTGTGCCCAAAGCGCTGCTGACGGTGTATGAGACCAGCGGGTCCACGCCGGTGAAATCCGGGGCCATGATGGCCGTGGGCCGGGACCTCCGCACAGCCGGCACCATCGGCGGCGGCTGCAGCGAGGGCACCCTGCGGCGGGAGGCCCTGCGGCTGATCGGCACCGGCGGCTGCCGCTGCGTCACCGTGGATATGAGCCAAGACGTCGCGGAAGAGGAAGGCATGGTCTGCGGCGGACAGATGAAGGTGTTGATAGAAGATGTCACAGAATGAAGAAAACAGCGCGCTGATCGCCATGAGCGGCGGCGTGGACAGCTCCGTGGCGGCCTGGCTGATGCTGCAGCAGGGCTTCCGCTGCATGGGGGCCACCATGCGCCTGTACCGGAACGAGGATCTGGGCCTGAGCCAGTACCACACCTGCTGCTCCCAGCGGGATATCGACGATGCCAGTGAGGTGGCGTTTCAGCTGGATTTCCCCTACGAGGTGCTGGACTTCACCCGGGAGTTCCGGGAGCAGATCATCGGAAAGTTCGTCCGGATCTATGAGGCCGGCGGCACGCCCAATCCCTGCATCGACTGCAACCGCTATATGAAGTTCAGCCGGCTGCTCCAGGCCGCAGAGGAGCGGGGCTATCATTATGTGGTGACGGGCCACTATGCCCGCGTGGAATATGACGGAGCCTCCGGGCGCTATCTGCTGAAAAAGGCCCTGGACGGCAGCAAGGACCAGAGCTATGTGCTCTATATGCTGACCCAGGACCAGCTGGCCCGGATCCGCTTTCCCCTGGGCGGGCGGACCAAGGCGGAGGTCCGGGAGCTGGCGGCCCGGCTGGACCTGTGCAACGCCCGCAAGCATGACAGCCAGGACATCTGCTTTGTCCCCGACGGAGACTATGGAGCCTTTCTGGAGCGCTGCACCGGGCGGCAATACCCGGCGGGAGACTTCCTGGGCCTGGACGGTACAGTGGTAGGGCGGCACCGGGGCGCGGTTCGCTATACCCTGGGCCAGCGCAAGGGCCTGGGTTTGGCCATGGGGGAGCCGGTGTATGTCTGCGGCAAGGATATGCAGGCCAACACGGTCACCGTGGGACCGGAGCAGGCCCTGTATACCACAGCGCTGCTGGCAGAGGACATGAACTGGATTTCCATCCCGGCCCTGGAAGGCCCCATACGGGTCAAGGCCAAAACCCGCTACCGGCAGACGGAGCAGTGGGCCACGGCCTATCCCGAGGGGGATGGAATCCGGTTGGAATTCGAGCAGCCCCAGCGGGCCGTGACCGCCGGGCAGGCCGTGGTGCTCTATGACGGCGATACAGTGGTGGGCGGCGGCACAATCTCCCGGGCCCTGGGAAAGGAAATGAGGTAAAAAACCATATGCTGAATCAATTTTCAAGAACCCAGCTTCTCTTCGGTGCGGAGGGTATGGAACGACTCTATCATGCCCGGGTGGCTGTGTTCGGCATCGGCGGCGTGGGCGGCTATACGGTGGAGGCCCTGGCCCGCAGCGGCATCGGCACCCTGGATCTGATCGACGACGACAAGGTGTGCCTGACCAACGTCAATCGACAGATACTGGCCACCCGCAAGACCGTGGGGCAGTACAAGGTGGACCTGGCGGAGCAGCGGATTTTGGAGATCAATCCCAAAGCGGTGGTCCATACCTATAAGACGTTTTATATGCCTGAGACGGCGGAGCAGTTTGATTTCACCCAGTACGACTATGTGGTGGACGCCATTGACACCGTGCGCGGCAAGCTGGAACTGGTGCTGCAGGCCCAGCGGTGCGGCGTGCCCATTATCAGCTGCATGGGCGCCGGCAACAAGCTGGATGCCACGGCCTTTGAGGTGGCCGATATCTATGAGACCTCCGTGTGTCCCCTGGCCCGGGTCATGCGCCATGAGCTGAAAAAGCGGGGCGTTCAAAAGCTGAAGGTGGTCTACTCCAGGGAACCGGCCATGACGCCGATGGACGACATGACCATCAGCTGCCGGACCCACTGCATCTGCCCACCGGGTACGGCCCGGAAATGCACCCAGCGCCGGCAGGTTCCGGGGAGCAACGCCTTTGTTCCGGCAGCCGCCGGGCTGATTCTGGCCGGCGAAGTGATCCGGGATCTCTCCGGCTTCGGCAGAACCTGAAAGCAAATGAACATCCGCCCGTCCCCCCTTGTTCAGCGGGGGACGGGCGGATGATATCTTCCGTGGGGTGCAGGGCCAGGACGTTGCAGGGCCCAGGCGCATGTCCCGGAATTTTGAAGATTGTGACTTTATTTTCCCGCCTGCGGGCGGGAAAACTCTGCGAGGCCTCCAGCATGGTACCTGGTTCTGTTTCGTTCGGCAGAGGGTTTTTCGACAGCCTGTGCGGATGGCAGGGCGTTCCCTGCCATCCGCGGTGATTTGACCAGCAGCGCCGGCTCCAAATGGATGCGTCCTCGGCCCCTGCGGCGGTTATGCCTCCTGCTTGCGCAGGAAGGCCACGCCGGAGACCTTGGGACCGGCGTTGGCGGCCACGGCGGCGCCGATCTGATAGCAGGCCGCAGGCCCATAGCCCAGGCGGTGGATCATCAGGGTCCGCAGCTCCTCCAGGCAGACAGTGTCGCAGCCGTAGATCAGCTCATAGGGGGTGCCCGGCTCCATTTCCGCCGTACTCAGGTCCGCCAGCTTCTCCACCAGGCTGCGCTCGCCGCGGCATTTGGCCGCCGTGGTGATCTCCTGGTCATAGATTTTCATGACGGGCTTCAAATTCAGCTTTGTCCCCAGGAAGGCGGCGGCGGAGGGAATCCGGCCGGATTTGGCGGCGTATTTCAGATCATAGATTCCGAAATAGATCTGCCGCCGGGGGAGAATCTCCGTGAGGTACTGCACGATCTCCCCGGCGTCGGCGCCGGCCTTGCACATCCGTGCCGCCTGCACCACGGGGCTGCCGTAGATGGCGTTGTAGCCCAGACCGTCGAAGCTGTGGATGCGGAATGTGCCGCGGTATTCGGGGTGCTCCTCATAGAACAGCTCCACGGCCTGGACGGAGTTGTCGTAGGTGGAGGAGCCTTTGGAGTTGATCAGCACCAGAATCAGATCCGTGATGCCGGCCTCGGCCTCCCGCAGATAGATCTCCTGGAACTGGAAGGACGTAATCTGAGAGGTGGTGGGGATTTCGTCGTACCGGGCCATGAGCTCGTAGAACTGATCGTTGTCGAAGTCCACCCGGCTCAGGTAGGTCTGTCCCCCCAGGGTTACGGGGAAGGGGATGACAGCGATGTCAAGCTGCTTCTCGTCCATGGTGGAGATATCGCTGGCGGAGTCAGTCATGATTCGGATTTTGTTCATGGTGTTGTCTCATTCCTTTATAAAGTCTGCAATTTTTGCCCCGTCGCCGAAGCCCTTTTCGTACAGGCGCTGCAGCCCGTCCCGGTCCCGGGAGAGGGTCTTGATCCCACAGGTGTCATCCGGTGCCACGATCAGCAGCTTGCCCTGGCTGGCATATTCCCTGGCCCGGTCCACGCTGTCGTTGTAGTGCTGGGCCCGCAGGCACAGCTGCTCCGCCGCGGCAGGGAACTCCCGGCGGATCCGGGCGGCAAATTTCTCGTCCCGTTTGGAATTCCGCCGCTCAGTTTCCGGCCTGGTCAGCAGCAGAACCACCCGGTCGCAGCCCAGGCTGAAAGCCTTCTCCACCGGCACCGGGTCGCCCAGGGCACCGTCATAATAGGGTACGCCGTCGATGACGTAGGGCCTGCAGATGGCAGGCAGGGAACAGGAGGCCTTCATCACATCATAGTCATCCTGGCGGATGTCGCGCTTGTCGAAGTACCGGGGCAGGCCCGTGCGGGCGTCCGTGGCCACCACCAGGAACTCCATGGGATTGTCCCGCAGAGCCGGGTAGTCATAGGGATTTTCCCCATCGGAGTTGGACAGGGTGCTGTACACATAGTCCAGGTTGATGAAGGAGCGGGTACGCAGGAAGTGGCCCAGGCCCATATACTCCTTGCGGAAGGCGTATTCTGTGAGGAACTGGTAGTTCCGCCCCCGCTGTCCGGAGCCGAAGGAGGCCAGGTTGGCGCTGCCGGCCGAGACGCCAATGGCCAGGTCGAAGCGGATGTTGTGATCCATGCAGTAATCCAGCACTCCGGTGGTATAAATTCCCCGGAGACCGCCGCCCACGTCCACAATTCCTGTTTTCACCGATAAGAGCCTCCTATACGCATAATATTATAATTATACCACAGGTTTTTGCAAAACGCAATGATCATCGCCGCAGCAGATGCACACCCCAACGCCCGTTTGAAATCGGGGCGTTGGGGTGTGCCGGTTTGTTCTGTCATGGCAGGATTTTGCTGGCCTTCAGATACCGCTCCTCCTCGGAGAACACGCAGCCGCAGTATTTCTGCATATAGAACCCGTGCTCCCGGGCGAAGGCCTGGCCTTCCTTGAACAGGGGGCGGAAATCCCGGTAGAGAAACTCCACGCCGAAATCCCGGGCGGCCTGTTCCGCCACCTCCATCATGAGGCTGTGGTTCTGGTAGGGACTGATGAAGAGGCTGGAGGTAAAGGCATCGAAGCCCTGCTCCCTGGCAGTCTGGGCCGTGCGCCGCAGGCGCATTTCATAGCATTTGACGCAGCGGTGGGGGATGTCCTCCGCCACAGCCCGGACGAAGGGCCGCAGGCCGTAGTCATTCTGCTCCAGCAGGGGCACGCCGATCTCCTCCAGGTAGGCCCGGACGGTGTTGCGGCGGCTGCGGTATTCGGTGAAGGGGTGGATGTTGGGGTTATACCAGTAACCTGTCACGGCATGGCCCTCGGCCTGGAGGCTGGCCAGGGGACGGTTGGCGCAAGGAGCGCAGCAGATGTGCAGCAGGACTTTCATGGCGGCCTCCTAACCCTTGGCCAGGGCGGCGGCCCGGGCGAATTTGCTCCGGGGCTCCTCCTGCAGGGCGAAGCGCTCCTGCAGCTCCCGGGCAAAAGCCTCCACGGTGTCCGCGCTGCCGTGCTGGACTTCCAGTTCCACTTCACGCAGGGGTTCCTCCCGCCCTCCGCCGGCCAGAAGGCCCACATCGCCGCTGAGCTCGCAGACGGCGCCGTCGGCGAAGGCCAGATCGGCGGCCCGCCGGGTGAATTGAGCGGCGCAGACCGGCTCCAGAGGCTGATCCTCCAGCAGGTCCGGCAGCTCCGCCGGTGCGCCCTGCTCCAAGAGCACGGGAATGGCGTCCCGGATGTTCCAGGCCGGGCAGGACCACTCGCCCCGGCTCCTGCCCTGTCCCGGTGTTTTCAGAGTGGCCACCAGGGCGTCGTTCTCCTGGCGCAGCCGCAGAGTCCACTGCAGTGCGCTGAGCCGGCGGTCCCGGGTGTCATAGTAGATGGTGGCCATATTCAGAAGCCGGTATGGTCCCTGGCGGACCTGCGCCACCTGCGGATCGAATAAAATTCGCTCCAGCAGCGCTTCCCCGGGAACGGCCAGCTTGTATTCCAATTCAATACCCATAGCTATCTCCCATTTCTGACAGTTGGTTTTGTATGTTTGGCGTTCCGCAGCACACTGACAAACTGGGATTTGCAGAGCAGCAACGCTTTGCAGAAGGCCAATGTCTCCCCTACAATAGGGGAGGTGGCCCGAAGGGCCGGAGGGGTGTCAAACTACCAAGGATCCTTGCAGTTGCATGTGAAGCATGGCAGTTTGACACCCCTCAGTCAGCTTCGCTGACAGCTCCCCTATTGTAGGGGAGCCATGAAACTGCGATGTATCATTTCAAATCATCCGCGCAGCGGATACCTTTATGATTATCGCCTTAAATAAGCAACTGTAATTTTTTGACAGTTTACAAAACAACGCTGTCATTGCGAG
>CAMBCW010000091.1 GCA_945864925.1 uncultured Clostridia bacterium | reverse complement strand
GAGGTGTTGGACACCACGGGGCACTCGGCCTTGGCGTACTTCTCCTCCAGAGCCCGGATCTCCTCCTTCTTCATATCCACGGCGCAGAAGACGAAATCCACCATGGCGGCGATCTTCTCCGCGTCGGCCTGGGCGTCCAGGACCACCATGGAGGCGGCGGCCTCGGGCATAGGCTCCTCCATGGCCCAGCGGGAGCCGATGGCGTCGCGGTAGGTCTTGCCGGCGCTGCGGGCGCTGGCCGCCAGAGCCGTCAGCTCAAACCAGGGGTGGACGCTGTTCAGGCACACAAACCGCTGTCCGACCATGCCGGTGGCGCCGATGATACCAACTTTGTATTTCTTCATGATGTTCGCTCCAATCTCTGTAATCTCGGAGAAGCCCTGTGCAGGATAGCAAAATTTTTGCATCAAATTTTTCCGGTGTACGCACAGCAAAGCCATATGTCCGTAAACTGGAAATAATCATAGCACAATCCACCTGTCCTGTCAAGCCGAAAGGGCAGGCCGCTCCGCAGCTGGATTGGAACTTGCCTTGCGCCGTCCCCCGTGCCCCCTCGTTGGACCCACAGAACGATGCACTTGCACCCTGCCGCCTTCCTTGACATTTCCATGGCCCTTCGATATAATATTCCCAGATTCGGCAATTTGAAAGGTGAGGAGACATGAAACACAATCTGGCGCGTCTGACGGCGTGCTTTTTGCTGGCGGTCATGCTGCTGACGGTACCGGCGCTGGCCGCGACCTCGAAGAGCAGCTGGACCAATCCGTATTCCGACGTAACAACGGACATGTGGAGCTATGCCTACATCCGCGACCTGAGCCAGGCCGGGATTCTGCCGGAAGGCAGTACCTTCGGCGGCGCCAATCCGGAGACCCGGGAGGGCTTTGTGTCCTGTCTCTACGCGCTGTACCGCGCCCTGGGCGGCAAGGCCGTCACCGTCAAGACCGCGCCCTTTGACGACGTTCCGGTGGAGGACCCCAGCGCCGAGGCCATCACCTGGGCCAAGAAGAACGGCGTGGTCAACGGCGTCAGCGAGACTCAGTTCGCGCCCAAGGCCAACCTCACCCGGCAGGATATCTGCACCATCCTGATCCGCTATGCCAACTGCGCCAACATCCGGCTGGCCCGGAAAACCGAGGCCGCCCAGTTTACGGACTCCCTGCGGATCAGCACCTACGCCCGTTCGGCGGTGGTGGCCTGCCAGATGGCGGGAATCGTGAACGGCTATACCAACGGCATGTTCCGCCCCGCCGGGAAGATCACCCGGGAGGAGTGCGCTGCGGTGCTCTGGCGGATCTGGGATGCGGCCAAGTCCAAGCCGGCCGGCGACCTGGTGGATACCTCCGCCGGCGCCTACGACAGCCTCTACGACAGCTTCCTGCCGCCCTTTGATCCCACGACGCCGGCCGGTGGGGAAGTGGACCTGTCCTATTTTGACAACGTGGCCATTGTGGGAGATTCCGTCTCCCAGATGCTGCAGTTCTACTGCGCCTCCACCAAGGCCCTGGGCAACGCCACCTTCCTGTGCGCCGGCAGCCTCAGCGCCACCAACGCCCTGTGGGAAGTCAGCGACCAGTCGGTGCATCCGTCCTACCAGGGGAAAAAAGTCCTGGTGGAGGACGGCGTAGCCGCCTGCGGGGCAAAGATTGTCTACCTCATGCTGGGCATCAATAATATCTCCTACGGCATCGACCGGGCCACTGGGGACATGGTGACCCTCATCGACCGGATTCTGGAAAAGTCCCCCGGCGTCTCCATCGTCATCGAATCCGTCACCCCCATGGCCGAAACCAGCACGATCCTCTCCAACCAGCTCAACAATGCCCAGATCCAGGCCTATAATGCCAGAATGCAGGAGATCTGCTCCGAACGGGGCTGGTATTATGTAAACGTCGCCGAGGCCGTAACCGGCGCCGACGGGTGGCTCCAAGCGGAGTACTGCAGCGACGGCGGCTCCATGGGCATTCATTTCACCACCAGCGCGGCGGCGGTGTGGGTGGACTATCTGAAAACCCATGTGCCCGCGGCCCTGCTGGGCTGATCCAGCCAACAGAAAGAAGGATTCTGATATGAATAAAAAGCAAGCCCTGCGATTTCTGCTGCTGACGGCAGCACTGCTCTGCATGCTCACCGCCTGCGGCAGCAAGCCCGCCCAGACCCCCGCCCCGGTGCCGGAACCCCCGGTCCAGGAGGAACCGAAGGCCGAAGCGCCCGCCGAGACGCCCGCCGAGGTACCGGAAGAGACGCCGGAAGAAGCGCCGGAAGAAGCGCCGGAAGAAGTGCCGGAAGAAGTGCCGGAAGAGACGCCGGCGGATACACCGGAAGTGCCGGCGGAGCCGGAGCCTGTGGACCTGACCCAGGTCCGGGACGCCATCATCGACGGGCTGGAAATCGCCGAGCCCTTCCTGCTGGACACCGACGCCCTGCTGAATCTCTACGGCATCGAGGGCGCCTGGGTGGCCCAGTCCGCCAGCTTTGCCACCATGTCCGGCACCTTCCCCGATGAAGTGGTGCTGGTGGAGGCCGTGGACGAAGCCGCTGCCGCCTCCGTGGCCCAGTGCCTCCAGAGCCGCCTGGACGAGGTCCTGGTCCAGTCCAAGAGCTACGACGCGGACAACTATGCCGCCGCCCAGGCCTGCCAGGTCCGCTGCGACGGACTGTACGTCAGCCTGCTGCTCTCTCCCAAGCAGGCGGAGATGACGGAGATCTGCCAGAGTCTCCTGGGGAGCCAGGGCTGAAGCATGGATCAGCGGGCCGCCTTCCCGGCTCCGCTGTCCTTGCGGGGAGCGAAGCGACGCGGCAATCCGCTCTTCTCATCCTGCCGCAACCCATCCAAATTGGAGGGCGACTATGGTTTTTTCCAGCCTCCCGTTTTTGTTTTTGTTCCTGCCTGCCGTGCTGGTGGTGTATGTGCTGCTGCCCGGCAGGCTGCGCAACGGCTTTTTGCTGTTGGCCAACCTGATTTTCTATGCCTATGGCGAGCCGGTTTATGTCCTGCTGATGCTGGCGTCCATCGTGGTCAATGACCTGGCCGCGCGGCTGCTGCAGCGGATGAAACCGTCCCGGCCCAGAAAGGCCCTGCTGATTGCGGCGGTGGCCTTGAATTTGTCTGCCCTGGGGTGGTTCAAGTATGCGCCCCTGCTGGCGCAGACCCTGGGTCTGCCGCCGGTGCAGGTGGCCCTGCCCATCGGCATCTCCTTCTATACGTTCCAGGCCATGTCCTACGTCATCGACGTCTACCGGGGCGACTGCCGGCCGGCGAAGCGGTTTGTGGACTTCGCGGCCTACATCTCCCTGTTTCCCCAGCTGATCGCCGGCCCCATCGTGCGCTACAGCGACGTGGCCGCACAGCTGCAGGACCGAACCCTGTCCGCGGAGAAATTCTCCTGGGGCGTGCGGATGTTCGTCATCGGCCTGGCCAAAAAGGTGCTCCTGGCCAACCAGTTCGCCCTGCTGTGGGAGCAGGTGTCGGCGGATCCCTCCGCCTGGGGCACCCTGGCGGCCTGGTGCGGCATCGCCGCCTACACCCTGCAGATCTATTTTGATTTCGGCGGCTATTCCGATATGGCCCGGGGCCTGGGGGCCATGTTGGGCTTTGATTTCTGCATCAACTTCCGCTATCCCTACCTCTCCCGGAGCATTACGGAGTTCTGGCGGCGGTGGCACATCTCCCTGAGCACCTGGTTCCGGGACTATGTCTACATCCCCCTGGGCGGCAGCCGGAAGGGGAAGGTCCGCACCGCCTGCAACCTGATGATTGTGTGGATGCTGACGGGCTTCTGGCACGGGGCGGGATGGAATTTCCTGTTTTGGGGATTCTATTATGGAATCCTGCTGGTGGTGGAAAAATTCCTCCTGGGTTCACGACTGGAGAAGCTGCCCACTATGCTGCGCTGGTGCTATACCATGGTGCTGGTGATGTTGGGATGGGTCTTTTTTGCCTCGCCGGATCTGTCCGCGGCCTGGGCCTATCTGCGGGTCCTGTTCGGCGGAATCCCGGGGCAAAACGCCGTCCGCCTGCTGTCCTGGCTGCCCCTGGGCCTGGCCGGCGTCCTGGCCGCCACACCCCTGGCCGCCAAGGCCTGGAAGCGCCTGGACCGGAGCGCGGCGGCCCCCTGGCTGGAGGCCCTGCTGTGTCTGGCCGGCCTGCTTTTGTGCACCGCCAGCCTGGTCAGCGGCAGCTACAACCCGTTCCTCTATTTCCGCTTCTAGGAGGTGCAGACCATGAAAAAACAGCGATTCTGGCTCTGCACGGTTGTGTTTGGCACCTTCCTGCTGGGCGTGACGCTGCTCCTGTTTCTGCTTCCGAAGAAAGACTACTCCCAGCGGGAGAAGCGCTATCTGGCCTCTGCGCCGGAGGTTTCCTGGTCCGGCCTGTTGGATGGCTCCGTGCAAGGCCAGCTGGAGGACTGGCTGGCTGACCAGTTCCCCGGCCGGGACGGCTGGGTGGGGCTGAACGCCTATTGGACCCTGGCCACAGGGCGCAATGCGCAGCAGGACTTTTATCACGCCAAGGACGGCTATTTGATTGCCACCCCCGCCGGGCAGGATCTGACAAACTACAAAAAGACGCTCCAGCGCTTTGATCGCTTTGCGGCATCCTGCGGGGTGCCTGCCTCCATGGTTCTGGCGCCCTCCACCGGCTGGCTGAAGGGGGATTTGCTCCCCATGGGCCATGAACCTTATCCCGACGACGCCATGTTCGATCTGGCGGGGGAGCTGGAGAATCTGACCGTCTATGACTTCCGCCGGGACCTGCTCCAGGCCGATTCTCAGCAGCCCGTGGCCTACCGCACCGACCATCACCTGACCTCCTGGGGCAATTATACCCTCTACGCCGCCTGGCGGGAGGCCCGGGGCCTGCCTTATCTGCAGCCCGGGGACTATGCCGTGGAGACCTCGGAGGGCTTCTGCGGCACCGCCTGGTCCGGCAGCGGCTACTGGCTCACGGAGCCGGACACCCTGGAGCTGTGGGACAGCGGCGTCCGGGTGGGCGTCACCATCACCGACGGAGGCGAATCGCCGGTGTCCGGGGACAGCCTGTTTTTCCGCAGCCATCTGGCGGAGCTGGACCAGTACCCGGTGTTTCTGGACGGGAACCACTGCCAGGTGGAGATCTCCAAGCCCGACGCGCCGGAGGGCAGCATCCTGCTGATCAAGGATTCCTACGCCCATTGCTTTGCCACTTTCCTGGCGGAGCATTACAGGCATGTCTATATGCTGGACCTGCGGTACTACCGTGGCTCGATCTCAGATTTTATCGCGCAGAACGCCGTGGATGAGGTTTTATTTCTGTACGGAACGAGTACGCTGCTGACTGATACCAACTCTGCATGGCTGTTTTAAGGAGAGGATTGCTTGAAAACCCATGATTTTTACTATGATTTGCCGGAGGAGCTGATTGCCCAGACGCCCCTGCAGCAGCGGGACGCCTCCCGGCTCATGACCCTGGACCGGACGACCGGGGACATCGGCCACCGGCATTTCTACGACATGGTGGAGCTGCTGAATCCCGGGGACTGTCTGGTACTCAACAACTCCCGGGTGCTGCCGGCCCGCCTTCTGGGCCACCGGGTGCCCACCATGGGCGCGGTGGAGGTCCTGCTGCTCAAGGACAAGGGAGACGGCGTCTGGGAATGCCTGACCAAGCCGGGCCGCAAGACCCAGCCCGGCACGGAGCTGTCCTTCGGCGACGGCGCCCTGACCGCCACGGTCGTGGATGCCCTGGACACGGGCAACAAGCTGATTCGGTTCCACTATGAGGGCATCTTCCTGGAGGTTCTGGAGCGCCTGGGCAAGATGCCCCTGCCGCCCTACATCAAGGAGGAGCTGGCCGACGGAGAGCGCTATCAGACCGTATACTCCAAGATCAACGGCTCCGCCGCCGCCCCCACCGCCGGTCTGCATTTTACCCGGGAGCTGCTGGAAAAGATTCAGGCCAAGGGCGTGAAGCTGGCCTATGTGACCCTCCATGTGGGCCTGGGCACCTTCCGCCCCGTCAAGGCCGAGGAGATCACGGAGCACCATATGCACTCGGAATTCTGCATGATGTCCCGGGAGACGGCGCAGCTGCTCAACGAAACCCGCCGCGCCGGCGGCAGAATCGTCTGCGTGGGCACCACCTCCTGCCGCACCCTGGAATCCCTGGTGCAGGACGACGGCACCTTTGAAGAGCGCTCCGCCTGGACGGAAATCTTCATCTATCCCGGCTACCAATTCAAGGCCATGGACGCCCTCATCACCAACTTTCACCTCCCGGAGAGCACCCTGGTGATGCTGGTCTCCGCCTTTGCCGGAAGGGAACACGTTCTGCACGCCTACAACGTGGCGGTGCAGGAGCGCTACCGGTTCTTCTCCTTCGGTGACGCCATGTTTATTTCGTGAGGTGACCGCTGTGAACGGCGCGTTTTCCGCGAAAGCCGTCCGTCTGGAGACGCCGCGGCTGATTCTGCGGCCCTGGACCCAGGCGGATCTGGAGGACCTTTACGCATACGCCCGGGTGGACGGCGTGGGCCAGCTGGCTGGCTGGACGCCCCACCGCTGCCTGGAGGAGTCGCAGTTCATCCTGGACATGTTTATAGGGGAGGACAAGACCCTGGCCCTGGAGCACCGGGAGACCGGGAAGGTCATCGGCTCCATCGGCCTGGAGGAGCTGGCCCATCTGGGTCCGGAACTGGACCCCCTCCGGGGCCGGGAGATCGGCTATGTTCTGAGTCGGGACTTCTGGGGACAGGGCCTGATGCCCGAGGCCGTCCGGGCTGTGATGGACTACTGCTTCGGGACCCTGCACTATGATTTCCTGACCTGCGGTTATTTTACCAGAAACACGCAGTCCCGCCGGGTCAATGAAAAGCTGGGATTCCGGTTTTACAAGCAGATCACCCTGGACACCCGCTACGACACGGTGGAGACCACCAATCTCAATTTGCTCTGGAATCCGGAGAGAGAGGAAGCCCATGTTTGAAGTATTGAAAACCGAGGGAAAGGCCCGCCGGGGCCGGTTCACCTGCCCCCACGGCACGGTGCAGACGCCGGTGTTTATGAACGTCGGCACCCAGGGCGCTATCAAAGGCGCCCTCAGCGCCGCAGACCTGGAGCACATTGGCACCCAGATCGAGCTGTCCAACACCTATCATCTCCATCTGCGCCTCGGCGACCAGGTGGTGCGGGACATGGGAGGACTGCACAGGTTTATGACCTGGAACGGGCCGATTCTCACAGATTCCGGCGGATTCCAGGTGTTTTCCCTGGCCTCCCTGCGGAAGATCAAGGAGGAGGGCGTCTATTTCGCCTCCCACATCGACGGCCGGAAGATCTTCATGGGGCCGGAGGAGAGCATGCGGATTCAGTCCAACCTGGGCTCGGACATCGCCATGGCCTTCGACGAGTGCGTGGAGAATCCCGCGCCCTATGACTACGTCAAAAAATCCTGCGAGCGCACAGCCCGGTGGCTGGTTCGCTGCAAGACGGAGCTGGACCGGCTCAACAGCCTGCCCGGCGCCGTCAATCCCGGCCAGGTGCTGTTCGGAATCAACCAGGGCGGCACCTATGCGGACCTTCGGATCTGGCACATGCAGGAGATTGCCAGGCTGGACCTGCCGGGCTATGCCATCGGCGGCCTGGCCGTGGGGGAGAGCACCGAGACCATGTACGAGATCATCGAGGCCGTGGAGCCCTACATGCCCGCCGACAAGCCCCGGTATCTCATGGGTGTGGGGACACCCTCCAACATCATCGAGGCGGTGGCCCGGGGCGTGGACTTCTTCGACTGCGTCATGCCGGCCCGCAATGCCCGCCACGGCCGCCTGTTCACCTGGCAGGGCGCCATCAACCTGAAAAACGCCAAATATGAGCGGGATGAAAGCCCCATCGACCCGGAATGCGATTGCCCGGTGTGCCGCCGCTATTCCAAGGCCTATCTGCGGCACCTGTTCAAGGCCGAGGAAATGCTGGCCATGCGCCTGTCCGTCATGCACAACCTGTATTTCTACAATCAGCTGGCCCAGCGAATCCGGGAGGCCATCGATGGGGACTGCTTCGGGGCGTTCCGTGCGGAGTACTCCGAAAAGCTCAGCCGGAAAATATAGTTTTTTCTTGCAATTACCGGATAACCTTTGTATAATAGTCCCATTAACACAACGGAGGCAGAGTCATGTTTTTAACTGCAACAACCGGAGCGGCTGGCGGCGGCTCCATGATCATCATGCTGGTTCTCATGATCGCCGTTTTCTACTTCTTCATGATCCGTCCGGAAAACAAGAAGAAGAAAGAAGCCAATGAGATGCGCAACGCCCTGAAGGTCGGCGACAACATCACCACCATCGGCGGCATCGTGGGCGATATCGTCAGCGTCAAGGACGAGACGATTGTCATCGAGACCAGCGCAGACAAAGTCCGCGTGGAGTTCACCAAGTGGGCTGTGTCCACCAACAACACCGCCGACAAGGCGGCAGCCAAGGCCAAAGAGGCTGCGCTGGCTGCCAAGAAGGCCGCAAAAAAGGAAAAGAAGAAATAAGAATTCTCGGAAAGCCGCTGCGTTTTTGCAGCGGCTTTTTGATTGTCACATCGGCGGACGGCGGCATACACTGGAAACTGTCTCTTATACACATCTGACGCTGCCGACGATATGCAGTGTGTA
>CAMBCW010000090.1 GCA_945864925.1 uncultured Clostridia bacterium | reverse complement strand
TTGAATCTCTGATTTCCTCCACTAATGCAATAATATCGGTTCCATCAGAATAGTCGGTTCCTTCCTGGAACGAACGCAAAATTAGAGAAACAATACTCTTATAGTCTTTATGTTCTTCCGGACGAATTGTTATCTTCTTTTTCATCATACACATATCCTCTTCACAACTTCCGATTTGTAGATTTGCTCGGCTCCATATTATCCTATAGCAGCAAAAAAGCAAGAACAACCACAGCCGTGTAAACTACTGAAGCTGTTAACTGTCTTATGAACACCGCACTTTCCCGAGGACGTTTTGATTCATCTGTTCCGGTTTGCCCGGACCTGAATCAGCTGGGCGGCGGTGGAAATCGCGATCTCCGCCGGTGTCTCCGCCTGGATCGCCAGGCCAATGGGCGTGGTGATGCGGTTCACTTCCGCTTCTGTCAGTCCGAATTCCTCCAGAAGCCGTTTCCGTACTCCGGCTGCCTTGGCCCGGCTGCCGATGACACCCACATAGGCAGGCTTCTGCCGCAGAATCTGGGCCTGCACAGCTGTATCATAGGCATGCCCCCGGGTCATGACGCAGACATAGTCCTCTTCTCCCAATGTCACAAAGTCGGACAGGCGGTTGAAATCCACCAGCCGGATCTCCTCCGCCGTGGGGAACAGCTCCCGGCGGGTGAACTCCGGCCGGTCGTCCAGCACCACGCAGCGGAAGCCCACATGGGACAGCACCGGCTCCAGCTCCTGGGCCACATGGCCGCCGCCGAAGATATACACCCGGCCCGCCGCATTGATCTGTTCCACGAAGAAGTCCCGGCCCTCCCGCTGGACCCGGTGGGGGCGGCGGGTCAGTTCCTCTGTCAGCCACAGAGGCCCTTCCAGGCCAAAGAAGCCCTCTTCCCGGGTCCAGAGCCCCAGGCAGCCCCCCTCATCCAGATCATCCAGGAGCCACAGGGTGCGGCCCAGGGAATACTGCCGCAGGGCCTCCGCCGTCACGGCCAGGGCGTTTTCGTCACGGGACGGCAGATAGCGGAAAAATACCCGCACATCGCCGCCGCAGATCATGCCAAGATCCTCCACGTCATTTCTTGTCAGGGAAAAATCGTGCTGGCCGGAGTTTCTCTCCTGCAGCAGCTGTTGAGCCATCTGAATCGCGCGGAATTCCACAGCGCCGCCGCCGATGGTGCCGCAGATCCGTCCCTCCCGGTTCACCAGCGTGCGGGCCCCTGCTCCCCGGGGTGTCGCGCCGGAGGCGGCGGTCACCGTCACCAAGATCAGTTCCTCCCCGGCAGACAGGCGTTCGGACATGGTTTTCAGCATGGTTCTCACAGAAAGCTCCCCTTTCCCTGCGGATTGTTTCAGATAATTGTAGTATACACAGACTTTTCAGGTTTGTAAATGCCGGTTTCCGGGCATCCTAACCGGGAAAGGAGCGATTGGATGTCTGCTGTTCATTTTGATTTGGAGCGCTTTCGTCAGGCCGTTGACGCCGGGCCGGTGCTGGTGGACTTCTGGGCGCCCTGGTGCGTCCACTGCCGGCGGCTGGATCCGGTCTTTCAGGAAATTGCCGGGGACTACGCCGGTCGGCTGCAGGCCGGCCAGGTGAACATTGACGACCTGCCGCAGCTGGCGGCGGAATACCACGTCAACGTCATTCCCACGCTGGTGCTCTTCCGGGACGGCCGGGCGGAAGCCTCCCTGACCGCGCCGGAGTCCAAAGCGCGGATCGAAGCCTTCCTGCGGGAGCATTTGTAAGCGATGGAGCCGCATTGGGACGTTCTCATTGCCGGCGGAGGCCCCGCCGGCTATTCCGCTGCGCTCTACTGTGCCAGAGCCGGACTGCGCACCCTGGTGCTGGAGCAGCTTTCCGCCGGCGGGCAGATTGCCCTGACCACGCAGGTGGACAATTATCCCGGTTTCCCCGAAGGAATTGACGGCTTTGAGCTGGGGCAGCGAATGCGGCAGGGCGCTGAGCGTTTCGGTGCCCGGACACAGCTGGCCGAGGTCACAGCCTTGGAGCTGAACCGCCCCCTGAAAACGGTCCACACCAGCGCGGGCGTCTTTCAAGGCCGGGCGGTGATCGTCGCCACCGGGGCCAATCCCCGAAGGCTGGGCCTGCCCAAAGAACAAGCCCTGACCGGCCGGGGCGTCAGCTACTGCGCCGCCTGCGACGGTATGTTTTACCGCGGCAAAACCGTGGCGGTGGTGGGAGGCGGCAGCACAGCCGCGGCAGACGCTCTGCTGCTGTCACGGCTGTGCAAAAAGGTGATTCTGATACACCGCCGGGACACTCTGCGGGCTGCGAGCATCGAGCATCAGGCCCTGCTGGAAGCTCCCAATGTGGAGTTTCGCTGGAACACCACCGTGATTCAGTTCCTGGGATCCGACCGCCTTCTGGGACTGCGTCTGCGGGATCTGCTCAGCGGCGCGGAAGCCGAGCTCCCCTGTGACGGCGTGTTCCTCTGTATTGGCCGCGTACCTGCCACTGCGCTGCTGCAGGGGCAGCTGGAACTGGACAGTGCAGGCTATCTGATCGCCGACGAAACCACCCGCACCAGCATCCCCGGTGTCTTTGCCGCCGGAGACGTCCGAACCAAAGCTCTGCGCCAGGCCGTGACCGCCGCTGCCGACGGTGCTGTGGCCGCCCACTATGCGGAGGAATACCTTCGCGGCGCACAATAAGAACACAGGCACAGGGAAGCGGACACGCCCCTGCGCCTGTGTTCTGTTTTCTCACCGGATCAATAGGACCCGATGGCTCTGGGCCTCCAGCGCTTTTTTATCCGGGATTCCGGGCTGCCGTCACCGCTGCCGTCTGAAGCAGCATGTCATTGCAATGGGCCTCGTCCTCCAGCAAATTGCGGATGCCCTGGATCTGTCCCTCCATGCAGTCCTCCCTTGATCGGATATCCTCCGGCGGCATTTGTCAAGAAAAAACGGAAGAGTGTCGTGACTTTTCTCCGGAACGATGGTATGATACCTTCAGAAGGAGGATCTATTATGGAATGCAAGCCCATCGCCACGATTCACAATGATTACACAGCCAAATTCGGCATTCCCCGCCAGAGCGGTCTGGTGGAGGAAGTGGAATCAAAGATTATTTTTGAGCCGGAATACCGCAATGCCGACGCACTGCGGGGCATCGAAGGCTATTCCCACCTGTGGCTGCTGTGGGTCTTTTCCCAGGCCATCCGGGAGGGCTGGTCTCCCACGGTGCTGCCGCCCCGGCTGGGGGGCAAGACCCGAATGGGCGTTTTTGCCACCCGCTCCCCCTTTCGCCCCAATCCCATCGGCCTGTCCTCCGTGAAGCTGCTGGACGTGGAGCTGCACACCAAGGACGGTCCGGTGCTCCATGTGGCCGGCGCCGACCTCATGGACGGCACGCCCATTCTGGACATCAAGCCCTATCTGCCCTTCACCGACAGCCACCCCGACGCCCTGGGCGGCTTTGCCGATCCGGTTCGGGACTATCATCTGGAGGTGGTATTTCCGGATTCCCTGCTCCAACAGGTTCCCCTGCGGCTGCGCAAGCCGGTTCTGGGACTGCTGGCCCAGGATCCCCGCCCCTCCTACCAGAATGACCCGGAGCGGGTCTACGGCGTGGCCTTCGGCGGCTATGATTTTCGCTTCCGGGTGGCGGACGGGGTTCTGACTGTCTGCGAAATCGAGAAGCTCAACTAGGGATTCAACCGCCGGTTGTTGTATTTCCCTGGAAAAACTGATAGATTCGTCACAAAACAGTAAAGGAGGCTTTTGCATGCAATTCCCTGCCGGGTTGTTTACGGACGTGCGGTACGAATCCGTATACAACACCACCATCAGTTTCGAAAACGGACAGCTGAAGCAAAACAAAACCGCCCTGGAACGGGGTGCCTTCATCCGGGTCTTCGATGGCAGCCGCTGGTACTACAGCGCCACCACCGACCTGGATACCATCCAATCGGAGATTGACGCCCTGGCCGCCATGGCCAAGCCCAATGCCGGTATTCTTGACCATCCGGTGGTCAAGCGGCTGCAGGCCAACCGGGATGTGTGCCTGCGGTACCGGGAGACCGACGTCTCCAAAATCAGCAACGAAGAAAAAGTGGCGCTGCTGTCGTCCTATCTGCCGGTGCTGCAGGAACTGGACGATGTGCAGATGAGCATGCTCTTCTACTTTGACACCCACACCGAAAAGCACATCATTTCCAGCCTGGGGGCCGATGTAACCTTTGATTACCAGCGGGCCAGCGTGGTTCTGCGCTATGCCTTCGGCTGCAACGGGGTTCCCTTCTCCAATCAGCAGCACGCCTATCGTGAGACCTTCCAGGAACTGCGTGATTTGCAGGACAGCTTCCGCGAAAAGATTGCGGCAGACTGGCAGTATGCCCACAACGCCGTACCGGTGGTTCCCGGTGTGTACACCTGCATCCTCGCCCCTGTGGTTACCGGCGTCTTTGCCCATGAGAGCTTCGGCCACAAGTCCGAGAGCGATTTCATGATCGGCGACGAGACCATGCGCCGGGAGTGGGCCCTGGGCACCCGGGTTGGATCGGATATCCTGAATATCTACGACACCGGTATCCCCGAGGGTTCCGGCTATGTGCCCTATGACGATGAAGGCACCAAAGCCGGAAAAACCTACCTGATCAAAGACGGCATCCTCACCGGACGGCTCCACAGCGCCTACACAGCGGCAGCCCTGGAGGAGGACGTCACCGGCAACGCCCGTGCCATGAGTTTCGAATTTGAACCCATCGTCCGCATGACCTCCACCTGCATCGGCGCGGGCACCCAGACCGTGGAAGAGCTGTTTGCCGGAGTCAAAGAGGGCGTTTACATCCAGGATTACAAGCACGGCTCCGGCATGTCCACCTTCACCATTGCCCCCAACGTGGCCTATATGATCCGGGACGGCAAACTGGCGGAGCCTGTGCGCATCGCTGTCATCACCGGCAATGTCATGGAAACCCTGCACAAAATAGACGGTCTGTCCAGCGAGGTCGAGCTGTGCTCCAGTTCCACCGGCGGCTGCGGCAAGATGGAGCAGTGGCCCCTGCGGGTGGCCTTCGGCGGTCCCTATGTGCGGGTCCAGGGCATCTCGGTGCAGTAAGGAGGCGCGAAAGATGATCAAAGAACTCTATCGTTTTGAAACCACCGAAACATCTCTCAATGTGACCCAGAGCGAGATTGACTCCGTCCGCAGAAAGCATATCGTCAAATCCGGCTGCCGGGTCTATGAGGCCGGCTGCATCGGCATCGCAGGCACCCTGGGCGAGGCCACGGAGGAGACCTGGCGGCAGGCGGAAGCCAATCTGGCGCGGAAGGTCCCCTATCCCTACGACCCGGAGCAAAACAAGGTCCGGCACAACGACCGGAGCCAGGAGGTCCTGGACAGCGGAGAATTCACCGCCCGGGTGGAGCAGCTGCTGAACAGGCTCCGTACCGCCTTCCCCCGCATGATCTTCAGCAACAAGGTCAATATGAGCGAAACCACCGTCTCTCTGACCAATGATGCCGGGCTGGATTATTGCTGCCGGGATCTGACCTATGCGGTCATGCTTCTGGCCAAGGATGTAGATTCCGCCGCCGTGTTTGACACTGCCGCCCAATACCTCGGCCGCAGTTTCGATGTGGACGCCATTTTTGCGGATGTCTCCCAGATCATGGAAGCCCACCAGACTGTTCTGCCCCTGCCGGAGGGAAATACCCTGCCCCTGATTGTGGAGTCCGGCCTGGTAAAGGATCCCCTGAATCAGGCACTCAACGGCCAGCTGTTCTACCGGGGCGCATCCCTGCTCTCCGGCAAACAGGGCCAGAAGCTGTTCTCCGGGGACGTCACCTTGCAGGTGGACCGGACACCCGATTCCTACGCCTCAGCCTTCTTCGACGCAGAAGGCTCCATTCTGCCCGGGGACACGCTGCCGCTGATTGAAAACGGCGTGCTGACACGGCCTTATGCCGACAAAAAGACCGCTGCGGAATTCTCCTGCGAGAACACCGCCGCTGCCGGCGCCAACTACGACGACCTGCCCCAGCTGGCCGCCCCCAACACATCCTTTGCCTCCAGCGGCAAGTCCCTCCAGGAGCTGCTTCAGGGCCGGGACGCAGTCTTGGTCGTCATGGCCAGCGGCGGCGACTGCACCCCCGACGGAATGGTTGCCACGCCGGTGCAGACCTCCTATCTCTACCGGGACGGAAGGCTCCTGGGCAAGCTGCCGGAATTCTCCGTCCGGGGCAGTCTCTTCGACCTGCTGGGTAAGAACTATCTGGGCCGTTCCGATGATAAACCCTTCTGTGGCTTCCAGTGGCTGGCCGTGGAAGCGGAAATCGCACCATGAAAGGCTGGATCATCAACCCGCGACGTCCCTGGGCCGTGATCTCCATGGCCTGTATGGCCCTGTCGCTGCTTGCCCGACTGATTTTCTATGTACCGGCAGGCTTATCCGGCTTCGATTGGTGGGTCTATCTCGGAATCCCGGGTGTGGCCAGTCTGTGGTTTCCCGCGGCGCTGATTCTCTGGGGCCGCAGAACCCTGCTTCCCACCTGTGTATCGGTGCTGGGCGGCGTATTCTATTTCCTCGTCAAAGCCTTTACCTTCGCCCACTGGTGGCATACCCTGTTATGCTGCATACTGTATTTGGCAGTGCTGGTTCTGTACACCCTGACTGTAACCGGCGTTCTGCCGACAAAAAAGCTTCTGTATCCCCTGTTCGGATTGCCCCTGGCGTTCCATTTGTTTGTAGAGGATATATTCGTCTATGTCCTCCCCGGCGCAAGCCTGCAGCAGTGGCTGCCGGAACTGTCCGTCCTGACCATCATAGCAAGCCTGCTCTGCGCAGGCCTGGCCATGGAGCGGAAATAATGCAAAACAAAACAGCATGGTGACCCATGCTGTTTTGTTTTACTTACAGATCGTCCGCGTCCTGGACCGGAACCTCTGTTTCCTCTTCGGGCTTTCCGGTGTAGCTGCCGTTGGGATCCAGGGGACTGGGCGGCTCCGGCGGAATCGTCCGGATCGTCTTTTTCCCTTTTCTGTGGCACATGTGCATCGCCTCGGATTCAGCATGCCCCACAGGGTCCGTTTTTATCCCATAGAAAATTCCGCCGTCATATTCTCCATCACCACACGGTAGACGCCGTCCGGCAGGCTGCCGTAGGGCTCCAGGGAGCAGGTCTGCTCCGCGCTTTCACCGTCCGGCAGCATGATCATAATCTCCTCAAATGCCATTTCCCGCTCCGCCGGGATTTCATACCAGGCGCCGTCCAGCCGGACTTGCAGCCGGTATGCATAGCCATACCCCCACTCCGCCCCGGAGCGGTTGGCAAACCGCACCGTGACAGTCTCCGCCGTCTGGCCTGCCAGCTCCATGGTGATCCCGCTGGGGGCCTCCTGCCGGGAGGCCGGCGTCAGGAAAAACGGGTTCCAGCCAGCCGCTGTTTTGGCCACACGGCTGGCGCAGGGCATCACCGTCAGGGATGAAAATTCATCCGCTTCCTCCCACGCCTGGTTTTTCTGCAGGGCAGCAAAATCATAATCCAGCCGGTAGACGCCGCCATTGTCCATGAGGAAATACCCATCGGACCACAGGCCGCATACCATTCCCCCATCTCCTGCCCCGATCTCCAGACCGTAGAAGGGCGGCTCCAGAGCCATGACATCCACCTCGGCCGGCTCGTCCTTTACGCTTTGAAAGCTCTGCAGGACCTCTTTTTCTGTCTCCGTATCGAACAAGAACTGCCGGGTGATGGTCCGGCCGTCGTAGACATACAGGGCCAGGGCGCTGCTCTCCGGATTCGCCTCCGGCATCAGATCCACGGTCTTCCCGCAGCCGGTGAGCAGGAGAAGCAAAGCAAACACAGCCAATAATTTCTTCATATCAGTTCCCCCTTCCCTGTTTATGACGACAAAACCGCGCCGCAGTTCGCCAAATTCCAAAGCCAATCCATGCGCCCAGCAGATTCAGCAGCCAATCATCGATATCGGCAGAGCCCAGGGTGGTAAACAGCTGCAGCAGCTCTACCAACACAATCAGGCCGCCCACCGTCAGGGTGTAGACCCAGAAGTGCTGCTGCCGCTGCCAGACGGCGGGCAGCAGCCCCAGCGGCACAAACAGGACCATGTTTCCCACCAGATTGACCACGGCAAACCTTGTCAGATAGCCGCCGCCATCCAACTGCGCAAGCATTTCCCGGATGGTTCGGAGCGGATACAGATTGCAGGAGCTTTGTACAAACAGCCAGTAGTCCAGATTGGAAGGACTCCGCTGGAAAAACAGCAGATATATCATGGCCAATCCGTAGATACCAAGGAACCCGGCGCAGATGCGCCGGGTTTTGTTGGAATGCTTCATCTCAGAACTCACAGCTGGGCTTCTGAATCCGGGCGCTCTCCCGGATCTGGCCGCGGCCGGTGACATCCATGTAGAAGGCCGCCTCCGCCGCCATGGTATACGGATTCAGCCACAGCGTCCCAAGGCCCATGGTAAACAGGCACAGAATCGACCAGCCGATGAAACTCAGCTGCAGGCAGAACAGGCGCCACTTGTTGCCGGTCATCAGCCGCTTGGATTCCCGCATGGCATCGAGAACGCCCAGCTCCGGGAATTCCGCCATGAGATAGGGCACCATGGCATAGCGGTAGGCCGCAATGATGCCGGGAATGATGAACAGCAGCGACCACAGGAACACAAACAGCCCCATGACAAAGTTCATGCAGAAGCCCGCCCACAGCCGGTGGAACTGGGAGAAGAGGTCGGAAAACCGGGACTCCCGCCGGTTGATCAGATT
>CAMBCW010000089.1 GCA_945864925.1 uncultured Clostridia bacterium | reverse complement strand
CCGCCACGAACTCCGCCTGAACCTGGTCGATGCCGAAGCCGATCATCAGGTTGGGGACGACCTCTGCGTCGGACTCTGTCTCCCGGATGATGCGGATGGCCTTGTCGATATCCAACAGGATTTTGCGCAGGCCCTTGAGCAGGTGCAGCCGCTCCTGTTTCTTCTGCAGCTGGAAGAACACCCGGCGCTTGACACACTGGCTGCGCCAGGCCGTCCACTCCTCCAGAATTTCGCCCACACCCATGACCCGGGGCATGCCGGCGATGAGAATGTTGAAGTTGCAGGGGAAGGAGTCCATCAGCGGCGTGGATTTCATCAGCCGGGCCATGAGCTTGTCCGGATCCACGCCCCGCTTCAGGTCGATGGTCAGCTTGAGACCGGACAGATCGGTCTCATCGCGCATATCGGAGATTTCCCGGATTTTTCCCGCCTTCATCAGGTCGGCCACCTTGTCCAGAATGGCCTCGGTGGAGGTGGTGTAGGGAATCTCATAGATTTCAATGAGGTTGCCCTCCTTGACGTAACGCCACTTGGCCCGGATCTGGAAGGAGCCGCGGCCCGTGCGGTAGATCTCCGCCATCTGGAGGGGGTCGTAGAGAATCTCGCCGCCGGTGGGGAAATCCGGCGCCGGCAGGGTGTCCAGCAGATTGCAGCCCGGATCCTTGATCCAGGCGATGGCCGTCTGGCAGACCTCCCGCAGGTTGAATCCGCAGATGTTGCTGGCCATACCCACGGCGATGCCGGTGTTGTTGCTGACCAGCACGTTGGGGAAGGTGGTGGGCAGCAGGGTCGGCTCCTGCATGGTGGAGTCGTAGTTGTCCACAAAGTCCACGGTGTCGGAGTCGATGTCCCGGAACAGCTCCTGGCAGATGGGATCCAGCTTGGCCTCGGTGTAGCGGGAGGCGGCGTAGGCCATATCCCGGGAGTAGACCTTGCCGAAGTTGCCCTTGGAATCCACAAAGGGGTGCAGCAGGGCCTCATAGCCCCGGGACAGGCGGACCATGGTTTCATAGATGGCGGCGTCGCCGTGGGGATTCAGGCGCATGGTCTGGCCCACGATGTTGGCGGACTTGGTGCGCCCGCCGGTCAGCAGGCCCATCTTATACATGGTGTACAGGAGCTTGCGGTGGGAGGGCTTGAAGCCGTCAATCTCCGGAATGGCCCGGGAGACAATAGCCGACATGGCATAGGGCATGAAATTGGTCTCCAGGGTCTCGGTGATATTCTGCTCCAGCACTGCCGCGTGAAGACCCTCGACGCCCTTGATATTGCGGTCGATTTTCGGTTCTGATTTCTTTTTTGCCATAGTATTTCAATGGACAATGGACAATTGACAATTGACAATGAATGTGTCGCTGACGCGACGGATCAGAAATATGCGCCGCACCCCAAAGGCTTCTCCTTGAGGCCAGTTGGGCAGTGCGCTTCCTCCGGGACACTGTAGGGCGGGCTGACCCCAGCCCGCCGGAGGGTACTTGTGATTCTGAAGATGGGTTCCGGCCAATCGCACTGCCTGCACACGGTGGCCAAGGGTCTGGCCGCCCTACTCAAGGAGAAGGCTTTTGGCCGCTTCTGCAAAATTCAATCGTCCCGAAGGGACACATCCATTGTCAATTGCCCATTGTCAATTGTCAATTCCTCCTACGAAATATCCGCCAGATCCAGATACTTATATCCGTTCTCGGCGATGTGGTCCTTTCTTCCCGTCAGGTTGTCGCCCAGGAGCAGGTCAAAGACCTGGCTCATCCGGGCGGCGTCCTCGGGCATGACCTTGATGAGCCGCCGCGTCTCCGGATTCATGGTGGTCATCCACATCATCTCCGGCTCGTTCTCGCCCAGTCCCTTGGAGCGGTTCACCGTGAATTTTTTGCCCTCCAGCTTTTTGAGAATGCTGTTCTTCTCCCCTTCGGAGTAGGCAAACCAGGTCTTGTCCCGGCAGTTGATCTCATACAGGGGGCTTTCCGCGATATACACATACCCCTGCTCGATGAGGGTGGGCGTCAGGCGGTAGAGCATGGTGAGGATCAGAGTCCGGATATGGAAGCCGTCCTCGTCGGCATCGGTGCAGATGACCACCTTGTTCCACCGCAGGCTCCCCAGGTCAAAGGCGCTGAGATCCCGGTTCTTCTTGTTCTGAACCTCCACGCCGCAGCCCAGGACCTTGATGAGGTCCGTGATGATCTCCGATTTGAAAATCCGGTCGTAGTCGGCCTTGAGGCAGTTGAGAATCTTGCCCCGGACGGGCATGATCCCCTGGAATTCGGCGTCCCGGCCCAGCTTGACCGAGCCCAGAGCCGAATCGCCCTCCACGATGTAGATCTCCCGCTTGGAGACGTCCTTGCTGCGGCAGTCCACGAATTTCTGCACCCGGTTGGCCAGGTCGATGGTGCCGGAGAGCTTTTTCTTGATGTTCAGCCGGGTCTTTTCCGCCGTCTCCCGGCTGCGCTTGTTGAGCAGCACCTGGTCGGCGATGCGGTCGGCTTCGGCCTTGTTCTCGATGAAGTAGACCTGGAGCCGGGAGCGGAAGAACTCCGTCATGGCCTCCTGGACAAACTTGTTGGTGATGGCCTTCTTGGTCTGGTTCTCATAGGAGGTCTGGGTGGAGAAGCAGTTGGTCACCAGCACCAGACAGTCCTGGACGTCCTGGAAGGTAATTTTGCTCTCGGTCTTGGTGTATTTGCTGTTCTGCTTGAGATAGGCGTCGATGGCGTAGACAAAGGCGTTTTTCGCCGCCTTCTCCGGGGCGCCGCCGTGCTCCAGCCAGGAGGAGTTGTGGTAGTATTCCAGCCGGTTGACCTGGTTGGAGAAGCACAGGGCCGCGGAAATCTTCACTTTGTACTCCGGCTTGTCCTCCCGGTCCCGGCCCTTCCGCTCGGCCTCCCAGAACTGGGGCATGGTCATGGCCTGGCCGTCGGTCAGCTCCGTCACATAGTCCAGAATGCCCTTTTCATAGCAGAAATCCTGAATATCGAACTTGCCCTTTTCCGTCTCGCAGCGGAAGCGGAAGGTGACCCCGGCGTTGACCACGGCCTGGCGCTTCATGACGTCGGCGAAGTATTCCGCCGGCACGTTGATGTCCGTAAAGACCTCCAGATCCGGCAACCAGCGGAAGCAGGAGCCGGTCTTTTTCCGGTCCGTGGGTTCCTTGTTCAGCTTGCCGACGATCTCACCCTTTTCAAAGTGCAGGGTGTATTTGAAGCCGTCCCGGCGGATGGTGGCGTCAAAATACCGGGAGGCGTACTGGGTGGCGCAGGCGCCCAGGCCGTTGAGGCCCAGGGAGTATTCGTAGTCGCCGCCGCTGTTGTTGTCGTATTTGCCGCCGGCGTACAGCTCGCAGAACACCAGCTCCCAGTTGTAGCGGCCCTCCGCCGGATTCCAGTCCACGGGGCAGCCCCGGCCGAAGTCCTCCACCTCGATGGAGTGGTCCAGATACCGGGTCACAATGATGAGATTGCCGTTGCCCTCCCGGGCCTCGTCGATGGCGTTGGAAAGAATTTCGAATACGGCGTGCTCGCAGCCCTCCAGGCCGTCGGAGCCGAAGATGACCGCGGGGCGTTTCCGCACCCGGTCGGCGCCCTTCAGGGCCGAGATACTTTCGTTGCCGTAGGATTGTTTTTTTGCCATAAGATTCCTCACAAAACCCGGAACAGCCGGGTGTACATAATAATTCAATTTAATTATAGACGGATTCTCCGGAAAAGTCAAACACACACCGCGGGGGAAAATGTTGAATGCAAAATGCAGAATGCAAAATTGTGGTGTCCGCTCCGCGGACGATTTGAATTCCGTAGGGGCGGATTGCCGCGTCGCTTCGCTCCTCGCAATGACAGTGGAAGTCGAGAGCCCTGCGCACCATCCAACACGGTCTGTCATTGCGAGCCTCCGCAGGAGGCGTGGCAATCCGTATTCCCCTGCCGGCACGCGGCGGCCATGACAGGCGTTTGTGGCGGCGTTTACGCAAGGGGAAGGCTTTTCGGTGCGCTCCCGCGCAAATTGGCAGTTGAAATTCCGGCTGGAACCCGCTATGATTGACATGGATTCATCTTAAACAAGCGAGGGGTTTGTTATGCAGAAAATCGGCTTTGACAACGAAAAATACCTCCGGCTCCAGTCCGAGCGCATCCGCCAGCGGGTGGAACAGTTCGGCGGCAAGCTGTATCTGGAGTTCGGCGGCAAGCTCTTTGACGACTATCACGCTTCCCGGGTGCTGCCGGGCTTCCAGCCGGACAGCAAAATGCGCATGCTCCTGGAGCTGAAGGATCAGGCGGAGCTGGTCATCGCCATTTCCGCCGACGATATTGAGAAGAACAAGCGCCGGGGCGACCTGGGCATCACCTATGACCTGGACGTCATGCGGCTCATCGACGCCTTCCGGGAATACGGCCTGTATGTGGGCAGCGTGGTGCTGACCAAGTTCCACGGCCAGCACACCGCCGAGGCCTTCCAGCGGAAGCTGGAAGCCATGGGCGTCCGGGTCTACCGCCACTATCCCATTGACGACTACCCCTCCAACATTCCTCTGATCGTCTCGGAAGAGGGCTTCGGCAAAAACGACTATATTGAGACCACCCGGCCCATCGTGGTCATTACGGCCCCCGGTCCCGGCTCCGGCAAGATGGCCACCTGCCTGAGCCAGCTCTATCACGAGCACGTCCGGGGCATCCAGGCGGGCTACGCCAAGTACGAGACTTTCCCCATCTGGAATCTGCCCCTGAAGCACCCCCTGAACCTGGCCTATGAAGCCGCCACCGTAGACCTGGACGACGTGAACATGATCGACCCCTTCCACCTGGAGGCCTATGGCGTGACCACGGTGAACTACAACCGGGACGTGGAGATTTTCCCGGTGCTGGAGGCCATTTTCCGCCAGATCTACGGGGAGTGCCCCTACAAGAGCCCCACGGACATGGGCGTCAACATGATCGGCTCCGTGATCGTGGACGACCAGGTCTGCCGGGAGGCCTCCCGGCAGGAGATCATCCGCCGCTATTTTGACACCGCCTGCCAGGTGCGCAAGGGCGAGTGTGCCCCCTCCCAGCTGCACAAAATGGAGATGCTCATGCGCTCCCAGGGCCTGGAACCGGAGATGCGCCGGCCTGTGCCTGCCGCCCGGGCCGTGGCCCAGGCCACCGGCGAACCGGCCATGGCCATCGAGCTGTCCGACGGCAAGGTGATCACCGGCAAGACCTCCGCCCTCATGGGCGCCTCCTGCGCCGCCATGCTCAACGCCCTGAAATATCTGGCCGGCATCGCCGACCAGGTGGACCTGATCTCCCCCACGGTGCTGGAGCCCATCACCCACCTGAAGGTGGAGCACCTGGGCAACCGCAACCCCCGGCTCCACACCGACGAGATGCTCATCGCCCTGTCCATGTGCGCCGTCACCAACCCCACGGCGGACCTGGCCATGGAGCAGCTGAGCAAGCTCAAGGACGCGCAGGTGCACTCCACGGTGATTCTCAGCCAGGTGGACGAGACCGTGTTCAAAAAGCTGGGCGCCCAAGTGACCTATGACGCCGTCTATGAGCGGCAAAAGCTGTACCACAAATAACAAGCAAGGCCTCCCCGGCACCGGGGAGGCCTTGTGTATATCAAAAGCTCCGGCCCGTCCCCGGCACGCCGCGGCTGCCCGCAGGGAACCAGATTGCCGCGTCCCATGATTCTGACCTTCCGCCGCTTTTCCTCAACCGCCCTACGGATGTTTCAGGTGCCTGCCACGGCGTGCCCTGCAGCGGGAGGGCCTTGATTTTTTTACTAAAATTGCGTATAATTTTAGTTTATGGGAGGGATCGACATGGAAAAACTGACCATCCGGGATATCGCGCGCATGGCAGGCGTCTCCACCACCGCCGTCTCCTTTGTGCTCAACGGCCGCAGCGGCGTTTCCGACGCCACCCGGCAGAAGGTCCAGGAGATCATCCGCCAGACCGGCTTTACCCCCAACATCCACACCCGGCGGCTGAACCTCAAGCGCAGCTTCACGGTCCATGTGGTGATGCGGCAATACGATTTCAGCCTGTTCAACCTGTTCGCCATGGACGTGCTCACAGGTATTTTCAAAGAAAGCAAGCTCCTGGGCTACAGTGTCATCTTTACCGCTGTGGAAAAGGACACCGAGTGCAGCGAGCTCATGGACGCCATCCACAGCAAGGATTCCGACGGCGTCATCTTCATCCAGGTCTGCAACCAGAAGGTCATCCGCCTGCTGCAGGAGGAGCAGTTCCCCTATCTGTGCGTGGACTCCCATGTGCCCCAGGACGGAACCATCCCCCTTCTGGAGGTCAACTATTACGATGCTGCCCGCCGGGCCATCTGCTATCTGGTGGAAAAGGGCCACCGGGATATCGGCTTTCTGATCTCCGACCGCCACCAGGAGTTCCACAAGCATACCCTGGCCGGCTTTACCGACGCCATGGTCAACGCAGGCCTGCCCTGCCGGCCGGAGTGGATGCAGCGGGTCATTCACAACATCCCCCAGCCCGCCACCAATGCCATGGAGAAAATGCTGGCCTGCCGGCCCTGGCCCACGGCGGTCTTCTGCGCCAGCGACACCTACGCCGCCAATGCCATCCGCTATGTGACCGGCCGCGGCCTGCGGGTGCCGGAGGACATCTCCTTCATGGGCCTGGACGACCTGGTGATCTCGGAATACACCCGGCCCGCCATCACCACCATGGGCCTGGATAAGATTCACATGGGCCGCCAGGCCATGCACACCCTGTTCCAGATGATGAACGGGCAGGAATTCCAGCGGGTCCAGCTGCTGCCCACCACCCTGGTGGAACGCGACAGCGTCTGCACCCTTTCGGAGGGCAAGCCATGAACTTTATCATTGCCGGCGGCAGCCGGGGAATCGGGGCGGAGGCGGTGCGGTTTTTCTCTGCCCAGGGCCATCGGGTCCGGTTCCTCTATGAAAAAAATCACGCCGCAGCCATGGCCGTCTCCCGGGAGACCGGCGCAGAAGCCGTCTGCTGCGACGTGGCGGACAAGGACGCCGTGACCGAAGCCCTTCGGGACTTCGGCCCGGCGGATGTGCTCATCAACAACGCAGGCATCGCCCACTACGGTCTGATCTCCCAGATCGGCAAGGCCCAGTGGGACCGGATGTTCGCCGTCAATGTCCACGGGATGTACCACTGCATCGACGCGGTGCTGCCGGGGATGCTGCAGAACCAGTCGGGGTGCATCATCAACGTATCCTCCATGTGGGGACAGGTGGGGGCCTCCTGCGAGGTCTGCTACTCCGCCACCAAGGGCGCGGTCATCGCCCTGACCAAGGCCCTGGCCAAGGAGCTGGGCCCCTCCCACATCCGGGTCAACTGTGTGGCGCCGGGGGTGGTGCTGACGGACATGTGCGCCAATGTGGCGCCGGAAACCATGGAGTGGCTCCGGGAGGAGACGCCCCTGGAGCGCCACGGCCTGCCTGCCGACATGGTGCAGGCCATGGACTACCTGGTCCGCGCCTGCTTTGTCACCGGCCAGGTGCTGGCGGTCAACGGCGGCATGATTATCTGAAAAAAACGGATTTCTTGCGGTTTTTCGACAAATTATCCCCAACATCTTGTGTTATGATGGCTGCAGTGCCAAGACCGCTGCAGTCCTGTCGTCCTCCGGCGTCTGGCCGCAGCCGATCAGGCCTGCGGCCAGCTCCTTCGGCGACAGTCCTCCACACTGCCGCAGGTAGCGCTCCGCCGTCTCTCCACCGGCGCCGTCGCTGACCAGCACCAGCGAATCTCCTCTCCCCAAGGACAGCCTTGTTTCCTCCGGTCGGTATTCCTCTCCTATACCGATGCCCGGCGGCGGCGAGACTGTCCCTATTTTTTCCACACCGCTCCTGCGTTTGACATAGGACGCAGCCGAGCCCCACTTCAGCAGCAGCACCTCCCCCGTGGCAAGATCAGCCTGCAGCAGGTCCACCGTGGCGAAGCCGCCGTCGTCCCGCAGAATGTAGATGCCGTTGAGCAGCTCCATGGCCTCTGCCGGTGTGACGCCGGCCTGCAGCAAGGTGCGCAGAATGGCGATGGCGGCGCCGGCCTCGGCAGCGGCGCCCTGGCCGGTGCCCATGCCGTCGCACAGCAGTAAGTAAAACAGGTTCCCCAGGCGGAAGGTGGCGCCCCGGTCGCCGGAGAGCGTGTCCCCCTGGCGGCCCTGGCTGCGGAAGCCCACCTCCGGCCGGAACCGGCAGGCCGGCACCTCCGCCGGCAGTTCCCGGGACAGGGCGCGGGACAGGGCGCCATACTGCCGCGACAGGATCAGCCGGCTCTCCCGGATCCGGCTGCGGCACTGGCGGCGGCAGCTGAGATCGTCCAGCTCCCGGTTCACGGCGTTGAGGAACCCCTCCAGGTGGCGGCAGCGGTTGGCAAACAGCGGCGGCAGATCCTCCCGCAGAGCCTTGCCCCGGGTCATCATGGCGGGCGCCGCCCGGTCCAACGCCTCCACCGTCTCCTGGGCGTTCTGATTCCAGCAGTCGTCCCACAGGCTGCACATGCGGCAGACCCGCTCCGCGGCCTGGTCAAAGACCGCCGCCGTCTCCGGGTCCGCCCGGGCGGAGCGTCCGGGCTCCAGGCACTGCCGCATCTGGTCCAGCAGACCGGAGGCGGCGGACAGCCGCCGATCCTCCTGCCGCCGCAGGGCCGGCGGTTCGCCGAACAGCCGGTCCGGTGGGAGCAGGAAGGAAAGCCCCGCGCCCAGAACCGCCGCTGCCAGCAGCAGGGAGCTGGTGCCCGTCAGCAGGACGCCCAGCAGAATCGCCCCCAGCCACAGTCCCAGGCGCAGGATCCGGTTCCTGCTCCGTCCCGCCAGAGCGCCCAGGGCCAGCACCGCTGTGGCGCAGCCCTCGCCCCAGGACAAGTCCAGGGCCTGTCTCTTATACACATCTCCGAGCCCACGAGACGTAGAGGAAT
>CAMBCW010000088.1 GCA_945864925.1 uncultured Clostridia bacterium | reverse complement strand
TACACACTGCATATCGTCGGCAGCGTCAGATGTGTATAAGAGACAGGCCTCCGCCGCCGCGGCCATGATGGCTGCCCGTTGCGCCGGCCGGACCGCCGGGGATGGTGTCTCCTCCAGAAGCTTCTGGTGCCGCCGCTGGACGGAGCAGTCCCGCTCCCCCAGGCAGACGGCATGGCCCTGCTCGTCGGCCAGCACCTGCAGCTCCACATGGCGGGCGGGATGGATGTATTTTTCCAGATAGACGCCCCGGTCGCCAAAAGCGGCGGCGCTCTCAGCTTCCGCCTGGGCAAAGGCCGTCTCCAGCTCCTCCGGCGCATGCACCAGCCGGATTCCCCGACCGCCGCCGCCGGAGCGGGCCTTCAGCACCACCGGGTACCCGATGGCCGCAGCCGCCTCCAGCGCCTCCTGCACCGAGGACAGCGTCCCGGTGCCGGGGATGGGATTCAGGCCGGCCTCCGCCATACGGCGCTTGATGGCAGCCTTGTCGCTGAGCTGCTCCATGTTCTCCACCGTGGGGCCGATGAACACCAGGCCGTTTTTCCGGCACAAGGCAGCAAAATGATCGTTTTCAGACAGGAACCCGTAGCCCGGATGGATGGCCTTGGCCCCTGTGGCCAGGGCGGCGCTGATGATCCGCCCTTCGTTCAGGTAGCTGTCCGCCGGTTCGGCCTTTCCGATGCAGCAGCTTTCGTCCGCCAGGGCCACATGGAGGGCATCCGCGTCGGCGTCCGAGTACACTGCTACGGTGGCAATGCCCATCTCCTTGCAGGCCCGGATGATACGGACGGCAATCTCGCCGCGGTTGGCAATGAGAATTTTTGAAAACATGACCTATTCTCCCACAATGGCGAAGAAAAACTCCGCTTTCAGGCACAGCCGCTCCCCCACAAAACCGCTGCCTTCAGCAAAATAGAAGGGCGGCTTGGCCCGGGTGATGCGGCAGCGCGTCTCGAACACATCCCCCGGCCGCACCGGAGATTTGAAACGCACGTGATCCAGGCCTGTGTACATAGGCGTCTTTCCTGACGCCATGGCGTCCTGCAGCAGAATACAGGCGGACTGGGCCAGAATCTCGCACAGAATCACGCCCGGGACCACCGGCGCGCCGGGAAAATGTCCCTGCAGGAACCACTCGTCTCCCCGCACCCGGTAGGCGCCGCAGGCCGTGTCCGCCTCCAGGGTCACCTGGTCCAGCAGGAGCATGGGCTCCCGATGGGGCAGGAGCTCTTTGATCTCTTCCCGGTTCATGGTGTCTGCCTCCTGATGCGGAACAGCTCCCGGCCGAAGTCCACCACCTGGCCGTTCTGGACGCAGATTTCCTCCACCACACCGTCCTGCTCCGCCGTAATTTCGTTCATCATTTTCATGGCCTCAATGAGGCACAGCACCGTTCCCTGCCGGACCTGATCCCCCACCTGCACATAGGGCGCGGCATCCTCCGCCGGTGCCTGGTAGAACACACCCACCATGGGTGAGCAGACGCTGACCGTATCCGCCGCCGGTGTCCGGGGCGGCTCTGCCGGGGCGGACACCGGCGCTGCAGGCGCCGGTACTGCCGCGCCATAGCTGCGCTCCAGCCGCACCACGCTGTCCTGTTCCCGGATCTCCAGGCCGGTCAGCCCCAGTTCTCCCATGAGCTGGGCATATTTTCTGATATCCGCTTCCTTCATGGTCAAACCCTCCGGAACGCCAAGCAGGCGTTGTGTCCGCCGAAGCCCAGGGAGTTGGACAGAGCCAGATCCAGCTCCGCTTTCACAGCGGTGTTGGGTACATAGTTCAGATCGCAGGCCCGATCCGGAGACAGCAGATGAATGGTGGGCGGGATCATGCCTGTCTGCAGGGTTTTCAGGCAGACTGCCGCCTCCAGCGCCCCGGCGGCCCCCAGCATATGGCCGGTCATGGACTTGGTGGAGCTGATCCAGGCTGCTCTGGCCTGCTCTTCTCCCAGGGCTTTTTTGATTGCCAGGGTTTCCGCCGTATCATTCAGCGGCGTGCCGGTGCCGTGGGCATTGATGTAAACAGCTTCCCTTCCGGTATAACCGGCTTCCTCCAGGGCCTGGAGCATGGCCCTGGCGCCGCCGTCGGCATCGGGCCGCGGCGCCGTGATGTGGTAGGCATCGCAGGTGGAGCCGTAGCCGCAGACCTCGCCGTAAATCCGGGCGCCCCGGGCTTTGGCATGCTCATATTCCTCCAGAATCAAAGCCGCAGCTCCCTCGCCGATGACGAAGCCCCGGCGGCGGCTGTCAAAGGGCATGGACGCCTCGTCTGGATTCTCCGCTACGGACAGAGCCTGCATGTTGATAAAGCCTGCCACACCGATTTCCGTGATGGAGGCCTCTGCGCCGCCGGCAATGGCCCCATCGGCATAGCCGTGGCGAATGGCCCGCAGGGCTTCGCCGATGGCGTTGGAGCCGGAGGCGCAGGCTGTCACCGCCGGCATGGCGGCATTGCGGCAGTCAAACCGGATGGCAATCATGCCCGCCGCCATATTGGGGATCATCATCGGCACAAAAAACGGTGACACCCGGCCGGGGCCGCGGCTGCGCAGCTTGTCATATTCCTGGGAAAAGGTCTCCATGCCGCCGATTCCCGAGCCGAAATAAACTGCCATACGTTCCGGCGGCAGGGTTCCGGCGATTCCGCTGTCCTCCATGGCCTGACAGGCAGCCGCCAGGCCGAACTGGGCATAGCGGTCACTGCGGCGGATTTCACTTTTGTCCATATAGGCGGCGGGATCAAACTCCCGGACCTCAGCGGCCAGCTTGGCCTTGTAAGCCGTCGTGTCAAACCGGGTGATAGGTCCAATTCCATGGACGCCCCGCACCAGGCTGTCCCAGCACTGCTCCATGGTATTTCCCACTGGGCTGATTACACCCAGACCGGTCACGACCACTCTGCGAATTCTTGTATTCATTGGCATCTCCTTACAGAAAGAAAAGCGCTTCCTCTCGAAATTACATGGCAATTCCGCCATCCACATGCAGCACCGCGCCGGTAATATAGCCGGCCTGCGCCAGGAAGGCCACTGCCTCCGCCACTTCCTCCGGCGTGCCCATCCGACCCAGGGGGATGGTGGCAGCCAGGGGGCTGTCGTGGAGGGTTTTTGTCATATCCGTGTCAATAAAGCCGGGCGCCACGGCGTTGCAGGTGACACCCCGGGCCGCCAGTTCCCGGGCCACGGATTTGGTCAGGCCGATGACGCCAGCTTTGGAAGCGGCATAGTTGGCCTGGCCTGCGTTGCCCATGACGCCGGTGACGGAGCTGATGTTGACAATGCTGCCGCCGCGGTTGCGAATAAACAGGCCGGTGCAGTGGCGGATCATATTGAACGCGCCTTTGAGGTTGACAGCGATCACATCGTCAAAATCCCGCTCCTGCATGGTGGCCACCAAGCCGTCCCGGGTAATTCCGGCATTGTTCACCAGAATATTTACGGTGCCGAAGTCGGCCTTCACCTGGGTCACAGTCTGTTTGACCTGCGTAAAGTCCGCCACGTCACAGCAGTAGGCCCTGGCCCGGACGCCGTAGGTCTCCGCGCAAGTCCGGCAGACTGCCTCGGCGGCGTCCCGGTTTCCCGCATACACCAACGCCACATCGGCGCCCAGGGACGCCAGCTTCTCAGCCACGGCCTTTCCGATCCCTCTGGACCCGCCGGTGACCAGGGCAATTTTTCCGTTCAGCATGTCAATCCCTCCGCGATGCAGCGCGCCAGGCTCTCCCGGTCCGAAACGCCGAATACCCGGGCGCTGTTGTCGATTCTGGAAATCAGGCCCCCCAATGTATTGCCGGGTCCCACTTCCACAAAGGTATCCACACCTGCAGCCAGCATGTGGCGGATAATGGCCTCCCAGCGGACCGGTGAGCAGATCTGCCTTGTCAGCAGCTCCCGACAGTCTCCGTCATAGGGCAGGCCCGTCACGTTGGAGTACAGGGGAATTTCCGGCTGCTTCAAAGGCGCAGCAGCCAGCACGGGCGCAAACTGGGCTGCCGCTTCTTCCATAAAGGGGGCGTGAAACCCACCGCCGACTTTCAGGGGGATGGCGCGGCCGCCCGCCGCCTTCACAGCGGCAGAAAACAGTTCCATAGACGCCGCTTTCCCCGCCACAGCCACCTGGCCGGGGCAATTGTAGTTGACAGGATAGACGCCGTCAAACCGGCTGCACAGCTGCTCCACGGTCTCGTGATCCAGCTTCACCACTGCGGCCATGGACGCCGGGTTTCGTTCCGCAGCCTCCTGCATCAGGGCCCCCCGCCGGCATACCAGCTGGAAGCCCACCGCAAAATCTGCAGCGCCGGCGCAGGTCAGCGCCGCCAGCTCTCCCAGGGAGAAACCTGCTGCCGCAGCCGGCTCCATCCCCCGCTCCTTCAGAGCTGCCGCAGCCGCCAGCTCCACCGTGAACAGACAGGGCTGGGTGTTGGCCGTCTCCTGCAGCGCCTCCCGGCTGCCGCCGAAGCACTGCTCCGACGTGCCGGGCCGCAGGGCATCCGCCATCCGGAACACGGCTGCCGCAGCCGGCGACGCCTCTGCCAGGTCCAGGCCCATGCCGGGATACTGGGCCCCCTGGCCGGGAAACACAAAGGCTATCTGACCCATTGGGGTGCTCCTTTCAGCAGCGGTTCTGCGCCCTCCATGACCTCCCGGACAATTTCCGCCGCCGGCTGGACCTTCCCCACCAGGGCAGCGCACTGTCCTGCCAGGAAGCAGCCCTTTTTCAGGTCGCCCTCCTGAACCGCCAGCCGCAGGGCACCCACACCCAGAGCTTCCAGCTGGTCGTCGGGCATGCCGCCGTATTCCGCTTTGGCATAGTCCCGGGCAAACTGGGTCCGCAGGCTGCGCACAGGATGCCCCAGCCGCTTGCCGGTGACCATGGTGCACAGGTCTCCGGCGCCCACGATTTTCTCTTTGTAGACCGGATGGATGCTGCACTCCTCGGCACTGAGGAACCGGGTTCCCATCTGGACGCCGCAGGCTCCCAGCATAAAAGCCGCCGCCGCGCCCCTGCCGTCGGCAATACCGCCGGCTGCAATCACCGGCAGGTGGGTGGCGTCGCAGATCAGGGGCACCAGCACCATGGTGGTCAGCTCTCCCACATGGCCTCCGCTCTCACCGCCCTCGGCGATGACGGCGGAGGCGCCCAGGCGGGTCACCAGTTTGGCCATGGCCACGGAGGGCACCACAGGAATCACCTTGATCCCGGCATCCAGCCAGAGCTTCATATACTTGGACGGGTTGCCCGCACCGGTGGTCACGACAGCCACCCGCTCCTCTGCCGCCGTCTGGGCAACTTCATCGGCAAAGGGGCTCAGAAGCATGATGTTGACGCCGAAGGGCTTCCCGGTCAGGCTTCTGGCCAGGCGAATCTGTTCCCGGACATAGCTGGCCGGTGCGTTGCCCGCACCGATGATGCCCAGGCCGCCGCCCTCAGACACCGCCGCAGCCAATCTGCCGTCTGCAACCCAGGCCATGCCCCCCTGGAACACCGGATAGCGGATGCCCAGCATCTCGCACAAAACCGACTGTACCATGACCTTACCCCATGCAATTGGCTTCAATGAAGGCCACCAGTTCCCCGACAGTCTCCACCTTCTGGGTCAGTTCGATTTCGATCCCCAGCATATCCTCCAGATTCATCAGCAGCTCCACCGTATCCAGAGAGTCGATGGACAGTTCCTTGAAGGTGAGCTCCGGCTTCACATCCTCTACTGCGCAGTCCGCACGCTCCGCAACTACCTTTGCAACCGCTTCCAATACCATGTTTCTACCTCCATCGGATTTAACAAATTCTTAAAAAGTTATCACTGATAACTTTTGAGCCATTATAACACAGATTTCCCGGTTGTCAACTGGTTTGTGCGCGGCAGCGCAAAAAACGGCCTGCTGCACACAAACATGTGCAGCAGGCCGTTTTGCTTTGATCCAATTTCAGAACACACCCTCGGCCAGCATAGCCTCAGAGACCTTGATGAAACCGGCCACATTGGCGCCCACCACCAGATTGCCCTTTTTGCCGCATTCCTCGGCAGCCCGGTAGGCATTGTGGAAGATGTTCACCATAATGGTTTTCAGCTTGGCGTCCACCTCTTCAAAGGTCCAGCTGAAACGCTGGGAGTTCTGGCTCATCTCCAGACCGGAGGTGGCCACGCCGCCGGCGTTGGCCGCTTTGGCCGGTGCGAACAGGACGCCGGCCTCCAGGAACAGCTCCACCGCCTCGGGCGTGCAGGGCATATTGGCACCCTCAGCCACGGCGGTGACACCGTTGGCAATCAAAGCCTTGGCGCTCTCCCCATCCAGTTCGTTCTGGGTGGCGCAGGGCAGGGCGATATCGCAGGGAAGCTTCCACACGTCGCTGCGGTTGTCTCCGTAGACCGCGCCGGGGACGCGGTTGCAGTATTCGCTGATGCGGGCCCGCTCTTTCTCCTTCAACTGCTTCATGACCGGCAGGTTAATGCCGTTGGGATCATAGACATACCCCTGGGAATCGGACATGGCGATGACCTTGGCGCCCAGCTCCATGGCCTTCTGGGCCGCATAAATGGCCACATTGCCCGCGCCGGAGATGACCACCACCTTGCCGTCCAGGGTCTCGCCCCGCATGGTGCGGAGCATCTCGTCGGTGAAATACAGCAGGCCGTAGCCCGTAGCCTCTGTCCGGGCCAGGGAACCGCCAAAGGCCAGGCCCTTGCCGGTGAGCACGCCGGTGAAGTTGTTTTTCAGATACTTATACTGGCCGAACAGATAGCCGATCTCCCGGCCGCCCACGCCGATATCGCCGGCAGGCACGTCCACATTGGCGCCGATATAGCGGTGCAGCTCCGTCATAAACGCCTGACAGAACCGCATGATTTCGCCGTCGGACTTGCCTTTGGGATCAAAATCCGAACCGCCCTTGCCGCCGCCCAGGGGCAAACCCGTGAGGCTGTTTTTGAAAATCTGCTCAAATCCCAGGAATTTGATGACCGACGGCGTCACCGTGGGATGGAATCGCAGGCCGCCCTTGTAGGGGCCGATGGCGGAATTAAACTGGCAGCGGTAGCCCCGGTTGACCCGGACCTTGCCCTTGTCGTCCACCCAGGACACCCGGAAGCTCACCATGCGGTCCGGCTCCACCAGGCGCTCCAGGATGCCGTTGGCCTCCAGCTCCGGGTGCTTTTCCACATAGGGCTGCAGGGCATCGAAAACTTCGTAGACCGCCTGCAGGAATTCCCGGTCCGTCCCATTGCGGGCCGCGGTTTGCTCATACACAGATTTGACATAGGCATTGGTCAGCATGATTCAGGCTCCATTTCTATCGTGTTCTTGACTTGATAACAAACGTTTTTCTCAGTCGAACACTTTATTTGAGTGTTGGTTTGAATTATAGCAATTTTCACAATATATGTCAATAAACTGCACAAAGCGCGTTTGATAATTTGGAGAGAATCCCAAAAACCGGCGCTGGTCCTGCCGGTGCCTTGTTGATTAACAAGTTAAGTTTTGCTGCTCCCATTCCCGGTCAGATCCTGTAAATCCAGGACTTTCCTAACGGTCGAGTGAGAATCCGCGCTGGTTTTCTTGACTTTGCAGGGGACGGTGGATATGATGCAGATAGTCTTGCAGGACGCATCCAATTTCAGGGAGCGTGATTTTATGGAAAACAGACAAACCTTCGGCGCCTTTATTTGTCAGCGGCGGAAAGATCTGGGCCTGACACAGAAGGAGTTTGCCCAGCAGCTCTATGTGACCGATTCCGCCGTCAGTAAATGGGAGCGGGGCCTGGCCTATCCGGACATCACCCTGCTGCAAAGCATCTGTGATATTCTGCAAATCAGTGAAAAGGAGCTGCTCAGTGCCAGCGAGGACACGGAGGGCCGCCGGGCCGAGCAGCTGGCCCGGCAGTATCTGCGGCTGCTGCGGAACTACCGGTTGATTCAGTACATCCTCTACGGTCTGACCCTGGCCGCCTGCTTCATCACCAATCTGGCTGTCCAGCACACCCTCAGCTGGTTCTGGATTGTACTGGTTGGCTGCGCCCTGGGGGCCAGTCTGACGCTGCTGCCGGTACTCGCCCCGGAAGGATTGCGGGGTCTCTGGACCCTGGGCGGCTTCACGGCCGCTTTATTGCTGCTGCTGGCTGTCTGCTGCGTCTATACCGGCGGAACCTGGTTTTGGGTGGCGGCAGCTTCTATACTTTTCGGTCTGGGCTTGGTCTTTGGCCCCTACGTTCTGCGCCGTCTGTCCCTGCCGGAGTCCTTGCAGCACATACGCCTGACGCTCTATCTGGGCGCAGAGACCTGTCTGCTGCTTTTGCTGCTGGCCGTCTGCTGCATCTACACCGGCGGGACCTGGTTCTGGGTGGCAGCCGCCGCCGTGCTTTTCGGTCTGGGGCTGGTCTTTGGTCCTCTGGCGCTGCGGCAGCTGCCGCTGCAGCGGAAGGCCTTGGCCTATACAGTCATGGAACTTCTGCTGTTGCTGCTGCTCTACGGCATATGCTGCCTCTACAGCGGCGGAACCTGGTTTGTCAGCGCAGCTCTCTGGACCCTGCTGGGTCTTGGCGGAGCCGTCCTGCCCGGACTCATGGGCCAGCTGCCTCTGCCGGCGGGTTTCCGGCACAAGGCCCTGCTGTGGCTGGGGGTGGAATCCGTTCTGCTCCTCCTGTGTCTGGCTTGGGAGGGTCTGCCCCGGGGCTGGTTCCTCTCCACGGCCCTGCCCATCGCGCTGCTGTGCCTGACCCTGCCCTGGGGCTGGCTGGGCTGCCTGCGGTACCTGCCGGTCAACCGCTGGCTCCGGGCCTCGGCAGCCAGCTTCTGGGCCGGCCTGTGGCTGTGGCTGTTTCCCTGGGGGCTGGACCGGATTTTCCTCTGGAACGGTCGCCTCAGCAGCCAGCCCTACTCCCTGCTGCTGCCGGTGAATTTCCTCAACTGGACGGACCTCCGCGTGCTCAACGCCAATATCATGGCACTGGTGCTTCTGGGACTCGGCCTGCTGGGCGCTGTGCTGCTGGCCATAGGACTCCGGAAAGCCAGAAAATGAAAAACCTGCCGCAAAAAGTACAAGCTGCACAAACGGCGACCGCACCAAGGGGCAGAAAGTCAAGCAAGTGCAACACATTCAAAGAAAACTTCGGCAGGCGTTTT
>CAMBCW010000087.1 GCA_945864925.1 uncultured Clostridia bacterium | reverse complement strand
AGCCCATCGCCTATGCCCAGAAGGTGGGCGAGCTGACCAACATGCTGGCCGACGGCCACATTCTGGTGCAGCGCTTCGGCGATATTCTCGACGGCAAGCGCACCTGGCCCAAGGAGCTGTCCCAGTCCAACCTGAAGCCCACCCTGGTGGACGCGGTGGCCGGCGATATCACGGCGGCCATGCCCTACCGGGCCATGACCAATATCATCAACTTCATTCAGGCCATGGATCACGTGGTGCCGGGCTTTGCCTCCTATGAGACGCTGCTGTATTCTCCGGAGCTGAAATTCTACTCCAACCGCGTGAAGATGGACGAGCACTTCACCACGTCCATTCAGGGACTGCACTGCCTGGGCGATTCCAGCGGCTGGACCCGGGGCCTGATGATGGCCTCCGTCATGGGCGTGCTCATGGGCCGTAAGCTGGCGGAAGAAGGATAAAGACAGAAGCCCGACACAGAAAAAGCAGTGGAAACAGGTATGACAGCCTGTTTCCACTGCTTCTTCTGTGTATAGATCTCAAATTTGTAAATATAATCCTACATTTTGGCGGATTTTGGAGAGACTTTTCCGACGATGTGGTGTATAATGTCTACTGAACAAACCGCTTGGCGGTTTGTTTGTGCAGCAGCTGCCGTACGATGCGATCAGAAGGGCTGACTTGAACCCTTTTGAACGAACTCAGACCTTGTTGCAATGCATCTTGATGATGGAGCGCGCAGCACTCCATCATCAAGTGCAAGGATTTCAAACCGAACTCCTTGCACTTGAACAGGACCTGTTCAGTACGCATTCTACCAGGAGAAATTGCGGAAAAGGGGAATGCCCGATGACCATGATTCAACTGCGCTATTTTACCACCGTCTGCCGCTGCAAGAGCGTGACCCAGGCTGCCAGGGAGCTGCACGTTTCCCAGCCGTCTGTTTCCAACTCCATTCGTGCTCTGGAGGATGAACTGGGCATCCAGTTGTTCTACCGGATCAAGCTGCAGATGTTCCTGACCCAGGAGGGGGAGATCTTCCTGGAAAAGGCGGTTAAAATTCTGCGGGATGTGGATCAGCTGACGCAGCAGATGAAGGACCTGCGGGGAACCCGCAAAATGGTCCGGGTGGGAATTTCCCCCCATGGTCAGCGCCATGTATTTTCCGGAAATCCTCCTGCCCTTCCGGGAGGCCTATCCGGATATCCGGGTGGAGGTGGAAGAGTGGGGCGCTCTGACCTGCCGCCAGCGGGTTTTGGATGAGGCTATGGATCTGGCTATCATCGCCACCAATGACATGGACCAGAACAAGCTGGAATCCAGGCCGATTATCGATGCGGAATTGAAATACTATGTTTCCAGGGATCATCCGCTGGCAGACCGTGCAAAGGTGACTGCGGAGGAGATTCAGAATTATGAGATGCTCCTGCTCCCAACCGGCGCCTATACCCGCCGGCTGGTGGAACAAATGTTCCGAAGCCGCGGCCTGCAGCCCAGGGTATTGCTGTATACCAGCCAGCTCTATACCATGGAACGGATTTTGCAGGGCAGCACAGCCGGAACATTCCTGCTGGACGGCTTTGCCTCCTCGACCCATGATCTTGTGGGAATTTCTGTTTCCCCGGCCCTGCCGACCATCCGGATCGGCGCTGTCTGGAAGCGGGGAAAACAGCTGTACAGTGACGCCACACTGCTCATAGATTATGCCAAACGGTTTAAGCAAGGTCATAGTTTAAAGCTATGACCCCAATGATATAAGTATTTTACAAAGCGTCCTCCAAGGGTGTATATTTTGAACAAGACAACGTTGTTTTGAAATCAAGATATTATACAATTTGGAGGACGCTTTATGCAAATTGCCGGAAAATTGTCTGCTTCTGAACGCGAAACCCTGCAGAATCTGGGACGTCAGCTCCGGGAGATCGCAGAGCTCCCCGTTCAGGAGGAAAATAGAAAACTCTGGCGTGCCGCCAACGATGGTCACATGATCCGCCCGGTCGTGGTTGCCAGAGATTATCCCGTCTGCCTCCTCAGTGAGGGAGAAGATTCGATTCATCCTACCATTGAAGATCCCTACTGGCAGCGCCGCGAAATGGAAATGAAGCTGGCCATCTACGAATGGAAGCACATGCCCTGCGACCGGGTAGTGGAACCTTATATTGAGATTCCTGTCGAAGTGGACGACACCAACGTGGGCCTGCGGATGTCCAGCTATCCTGCCAAGTGGAACAAGATGGAGGATCTGAACAAGGCCTATGCCTTTAAGCAGGTGCTGTTTCCGGATACCGATGTGGATGAGTTAATTCAGATGCCCCAGGTAACCTATCATAAGGAACAGACCATGGAACATCTGGAGCGGATGAGCGAGATCATGGACGGCATTATTGATGTAAAGCTGTTCGGCATCAACAACTTCCGCTATGCCATGTTTGACGATATTTTCTCCTGGACTACCATTGGCGAAGGCATGCTGTATCTGCTGGATGAACCGGAACTGCTGCAGGCGGCGGCCAAGCGGTATACGAAGTGTTTTATCCACAGAGCCAAGCAGTATGAGGAATTGGGCCTGATCAGCTCCAACAACAATAATTGCTATATCGGCAACGGCGGCTATGGCTACTCGGACCAGCTGGCCCCACCCACTGCTTCCGGTATCGGCGGCAAACTGAAGGACAATTGGGGCGTCTGCCAGGATCAGATTCTGACCTCTGTCTCTCCCGCCGCCACCAAGGAATTCGCCTTTGAGAATGAACTGCCTTGGGCGGATCTGTATTCCAGAATTTATTACGGCTGCTGCGAACGCACGGACCACAAGGTAAAGGAACTGGGTACGTTCCACAACCTGCAAAAATTCACGGTTTCTCCCTTCGCGCATCAACAGGAAGCCATGGAAAAGATGGGCTCGAAGTATGTGGTATCCTTTAAGCCCAATTCTACCTACCTGAATCTGAATCCCATGGGCGAGGACCTGCTCCGGGAAGAGCTGGAAAACGTCTGCAAATGGGCCAGAGAATACAACAACAGCGTGGAAATTGTCATGAAGACCATTATCACCCTGAACCACGAGCCGGAACGCCTGTGGAGATGGTGTGAAATGGCGTCGGAAATCGTAAGAAATTACTGATTCTAGGTCTAAAAAACCGAATAATAGGGGGACAACATGATGAAAACTAAAATAACGCGGCTGATCTCCATTGTCTGCATGCTGGCGCTGCTGATTTGTCTGTGCGCCTGTTCCAGCACGGAAAAAACCACGCAACAGGAAGAGAGCAAGGAAGCTTCTGATACCATTTCGGATCTGACCATTCTGACCGGCCCCTCCGGCGGCACGATGGAAATTGTGGGTGCTGCGGCCATTGAGCTGTTCAAAGCGGCCATGCCTGACGTCCAGTTCTCCTCTGTGCCCAGCACCGGCAGCGCGGTCAACGTCAAGATGATGGCAGCCGGAGAAGGCGAGATGGGCATTATCACCGCCGATACCCTGGCAGCTGCCGTCAACGGCGACGATCCCTTTGAGGAGCCGGTGGAGGGCCTCATGTCCCTGTGCGCCCTGTATCCCAACACCATCCAGCTGTGGGCTTTGCCGGAGGCCGGCATTGACGATTTCAGTGATCTGGAGGGCAAGACCTTCACCTGCGGCCAGTACGGCGGCGGCCCCTATCAGCCCTGCATGAATATGCTCAGCATCTTCGGCATGTCGGAGGAATCCATCAATGCCGCCGGCGGCAAGATCACGCCTCTGGCCTGGGGCGAAGCCACCAGCAACCTGCAGGACGGCAACATTGACGCCGTGTTCTGGACCACTTCCTATCCCGCTGCCGGCATTGTCAACGCCTCTGTGGGCCGCGACTTCAAGCTGGTTCAGATCAACCGGGATAAGCTGGCCGAATACAAGGAAACCTTTGAGGGCTGGGTGGATATCACCATCCCCGCCGGCACCTATACGTTCCAGAAAGAGGATATCTATACGCTGGGTACACCCAACCTTCTGGTTGTCCGCGAAGATGTACCCGAGGAAGTTGTCTATCAGCTGACCAAAGCCATCTGTGAGAACTATGACACACTGGCTGCATCCCATGCGCTGCTGGAAGCGCTGAATGATGAAACGGTTGCCCAGGGCCTGGTGGGCGGTATTCACCCCGGTGCACTGCGGTATTATCAGGAAAAGGGAATCAACTTCGAATAATCCTTTGCCGGAACCCGTACACCCATGGAGGCGTGCCGCAGCCTGAGCTTGCGGCACGCCTGCCCGGATACGACTGGAGGTATCTATGGAGACGATAGAAACCGGGAAGCGGTGGAGCTATGAAAAAGCCATCAACGTTCTGACCAAGTGTCTGGGCGTGTGCATGTCCCTGTTCCACCTCTATACCGCTTATTTTGGCTCTCTGACCGGCACCCGGCAGACAGCCACCCATCTGCTTTTTGTGGCATTGATTTTCCTCCTGCCCTATGAAGCTAAAAATCCAAAATACAAATGGCCGGTCCGCATTTCCAATCTGGTGCTCTGCGCCGGGTTTCTGGCCAGCCTGCTGTATAACATCATTTTCAATGAGACGCTGATGAAGCGCATGATGCAGGTGGATCCTGTCACACCGGTGCAGCTGGTGCTGGGCCTGATTTTGATCGTCTGCCTGCTGATTTTGACCAAACGCACGTTAGGCATGGCCATGCCCATCATTGCCGTTGTCTTCATTGTCTATGCCTTTACCGCAAAATACATGCCCGGTATTTTGTACTATAAGGGCATCTCTGTCTCCCGGTTTGTGGAGCAGATGTATCTGATGTTCCAGGGAATCTTCGGTGAGGCTTTGAATTCCTCGGCAACCTTTATTGTGCTGTTCTGCGTATTCGGAAGTTTCCTGCAGGTTTCCGGTGGCGGACAGTTCTTTATGGATCTGGCCAAGAGCATTGTCGGACGCTTCCGCGGCGGCCCCGGCATGATGACCGTCATATCCTGCGCTCTGATGGGTACCATCTCCGGCAGCGCCATTGCCAACACGGCAGCCACCGGCGTGTTCACCATCCCCTTTATGCGCAAGAGCGGCTATGAAAAGACCTTTGCCGGTGCAACAGTGGCTGTGGCTGCCACCGGCGCCATGATTATGCCGCCGGTTATGGGCGCAGGCGCCTTCGTTATGTCTGAATATCTGGGCATTTCCTATGGCGAGGTCTGTATGTATGCGGTCGTCCCTGCGGTCCTGTTCTATACGGCTGTGTTCCTGCAGACTTATCTGGAAGCCAGAAAGCACAATCTGCAGGGCATCCCCAAGGAAGAGATTGAGCCGATCATGAGCGTGATCAAGCGCGGCGGCCACCTGGCGATTCCGCTGCTGGTGATTATTGTCATGCTGATCATGGGCTTCTCTGCCATGCGTGCCGGCTTCTGGGGCATTGTTTCCGTGTTTGTGGTTAGCTGGTTCCGGAAAGAGACCAGAATGACGCCGAAAAAGCTGTTGAACGCCCTGCATCTGGGTGCGAAATCCTCCATTTCCGTGGCTGTGGCCTGCGCCTGCGCCGGTATCATCATCGGCGTCCTGCGGTTCAGCGGCCTGGGACTGAAGTTCACCAGCGCCATTATGAGCATTTCCGGCGGCAATGTGCTGATTGCACTGATGCTGACCATGGTGGCGTCCATCATTCTGGGCATGGGCATCCCGCCCACGGCAGTCTATGTGATGCAGGCCGCGTTGACGGCGCCTGCTCTGGTGCAGTTGGGACTGCTGCCGATTCAGGCCCATATGTTCATCTTCTATTTCTCCTGCATGGCCGGCATTACGCCGCCTGTGGCCATCTGCGCTTACACGGCTGCGCCCATGTGCGAGAGCAATCCTGCCAAGGTGGGTTACAAGGCGTTTGCTTTGGCGCTATCCTCCTTCGTGGTGCCATATGTGTTTGCCTTTGGCTCCGGCGTCCTGCTGATTGGCTCGTTCTTTGATGTGACCACGTCCATCCTCTCCTGTATTTTGGGCATTGTCATGGTTGCCATTGCCGTGGTGGGCTGGTGCGGACATAAGATGAATCCGATTCTTCGCGGACTGCTGCTGGCGGCGGCCTTGTTCCTGATGTTCCAGGGCCTGGCATCCGACCTCATTGGTATGGCTGCCGGCGTGGTCATTTTGCTGCTGCACTTTACTGTATTTAAGAAGCGCGGCGGTCAAGTCTCGGCTGCATAGTCTCTATAAAAAAGCTGCAGGGAACGTTCCGGTTCTCTGCAGCTTTTTCTGTATGTACCTCAGAAAGACCAGCCTGGCTGCCAGCGGGGGAGGTGCTTTTGCAGCAGGACGGAGATCTGAATCACAATGATGGCCAACCCTGTGAGAGTAAAACTGGAAAAAATGATCCAGCTGAGAATTTGGGAAGCAGCGGACAGACCCAAACAGATGGGCGCCATCTGTCCGTAATCCCGCCGCAGCAGCAGAAACACAAGGGCGAGGGCGGTAAAAGCCACCGCGAGAATGGGAAACCAATTCCCATAGCCCATGGGCATTCCGCTGAGATAGGAATACTGCGCAACGACCCACTGACCCGGACCGTCTGCCATCCGCATGGTAACGCCGCAGGGCAGTGCCATCAGCAGCAATGACATCAGAATCCCAATTCCGGAAAAATACTTGCAGTGCATGTGAGCGCCTCCTTTTGTCTCTCTGTCTGTATAGACGCAAAAGACATGGAAAAGGTTTCACGATTTTGAAAAAAATGGGGAGCGTTCAAGAACACTGCGGAATCTTTGCCCGAGACTTCCTTTTTTCCATGTTTTATGTTACACTAAACTTAGAAAGAGAGGCGGTATGGTATGAAGCGCTGTCCGGAATGCGGATTTCGAGCTGTGGATGAGGAGCGGATTTGTCCTTTGTGCGGTGTGCGCCTGAAGGTTGATGGCGGGAAACAGCAGTTCCTGCACAGTCATCCGGCAGATGGTGAGGCATGCATGCTGCCCAATACCAATGCACCCAAGGCTGCACCGGCGCACAGGCAGGAGACGCACAGACACGATGCGGGAGAGCGGTGCGCGCTGCCTAACCGGGAGGAGCAGCCGACCAGAGGGAAGAGAGCTGCGCAGCGTACCGGGACTGCGGGCAGCCGCTGGATAGGAATACTGGTGGTTGTGGGAATTTATGTGATATTGAAATGCTGCGGCGCATAAGCGCCGCAGCGTGGTATCAACGGTTATCCAATGAACCACTGGGTCCAATAGCCGTCCACGTAGCCGATTCCCATGGAGGTGTATCGGGTCGAGAGAATATTGGACCGGTGCCCGTCAGATGCCATCCAGGTGTTGACGACAGCTTCTGCCGTGGCATAGCCCTTGGCGATGTTCTCGCCGGCGGAACGGTAAGTAATTCCCAGGGATTGCATCATGGAGAAGGGGGAACCGTATGTCGGGGAAGTGTGGCTGAAGTAGCCCTGATCCCGCATGTCCTGGGATTTGATTCTGGCCTTGATGCTGAGGTCGGCGTCAATGGCCAGCGGCGCCAGACCATAGGCGGCCCGCTGCTGATTGATCAGTTGGCAGGCGGCAGTTTCCAGCTGCGACATGGAACCATAGTCCTGCTCAGGCGCATCCGGCTGAACAGGCGTGGAATCCTCTGTGGGAGCATCCGGCTGGATGGGGGAAGGATTCTGCTCGGGCGTCTCCGGAAGAACCGGAGAGAAGTCCGGACAAGGCTGCTGCGTCACATAGCCTGGGCACTGCCAACCAAACCGGAAGCAGACAGGCTTTGAAACCCGCTGCGCGGCAGAGGCTGTCACAACGGTGCAGGCCAGCAGGCCTGCGGCGGCCAGAGAAGTGAAAATTTTTCTTTTCATAGCAATTACCTCCTTGCAGGCCCATTAAACCCCAGATTGGGCTGAGAATCAACCGGAAAAGCTTACCAGCAGCAGCTGGAAAAGCGTCCAATCTCTTGCAGCCCCAGGGATTGGCGTGGTAGAATAGACGTATCAAAGAAATATTTTCCAGGAGGGATCGTATGCAGCGGCATGGATTCATTCATGATATTCTGGATGTGAAGATTCTGATCCTCTATGTCATGGCCTTGGTTGAAAAACCTGTAACAGCTCAGACCATCTATGAGCTGTGCTATCAGGATGAGTGCCTGAGCTATTTTGACGTGCAGCAGGCAGTTCCGCAGATGGTGGAAAGCGGCCATCTGGAAAAAAGGGAGGACGGCCTGTATGTTATTACGGATAAAGGCCGTGAGACGGAGGAGATTACGCAGGATTCCATTGCGTTCCCCGTGAAGCAGCGGGCGAAAACTGCGGTGGAGAATCTGAACCGGAAAACGCAGCGGGAACAGTTTCTGCGGACAGAGATTCGCAAGCAGAGCAATGGGGACTATACTGTGCTGATGGGCCTGGATGATCTGCAGGGGCCGCTGATGAATCTGGAACTCACAACGCCCACACTGCACCAGGCCAGGAAGCTGGAAGCTGCATACCGGCGTAACGCTGAAGCAGTCTATCAGTCCGTGATGGTTGGCCTTATGGAAGAGACGGAGAACGAGGACACAGAAAATTAACAATCGGAAACCGAAGATTTTTTCCAAAAACAGTTCCGGCGAATCCTGCCGAAAGCTGACAAAATTCAGACGAATTTCAGAAAGAAACCGCCGGAGCTGGCAGGCTTTGGCGGTTTTGCCTATTTTTTGCCTAGACATTTTGCGGAATTATGGTATAATATCCCCAAGGAGCAGGAAACTGCCCCCGCCCGCAAAAGAAAGGAGCGATCTCTATGAATTTCCACTATGCCGAAAAGAAGGTCAGCCTGCCCGACAATGTGCACGCCTATGCAGAGAAAAAGGTAACGAAGCTGCAGCGTTATTTCCGGGATGAAGCCGATGCACTTGTCGCCTTCAGTGTTGAAAAGAACCGTAATAAAGTTGAGATTACGGTTCATGCTGCCAATACCTATTTCCGTGCAAGTGAGAGCACCTCCGACATGTTTGCTTCCATTGACGCATGTGTCAGCACCATTGAGCGCCAAATTCGCAAAAATAAAACTCGTCTGGCCAAGAGAATCCGGCAGGATGCGCTGGTGCGTGAACCGGATGCGATCTCTTCCTTTGTTCCGGATGAACCGGAGGATCCGTTCCAGATTGTGCGTGTCAAGCGCTTCAATATGAAGCTCATGACCCGTGAAGAAGCAATCCTGCAGATGAACCTTCTGGAGCACAGCTTCTTTGCGTTCCGGGATGAAGAAGCGGACGGCGCCTTTGCTGTCGTTTACAGAAGAAACGACGGCGGTTATGGCCTGATTGAGGATGCTGAATAAAGCAGAGTTCTGACAACAAGAATGAAAACGAACAAGAGGGAGGCGGCG
>CAMBCW010000086.1 GCA_945864925.1 uncultured Clostridia bacterium | reverse complement strand
GTCATGCGCCGGGGGCCTGTAGTATCATGTTTGATTTTTTCGTCTGCTGATTCCACGGCGGGCCAGACGGCGTCTGCGGTGGAGTTTCAGGAAAATGATCAGGAACACAGCCAGCAGAACCAGAACAACTGCTGCAATCAAATAACCGGTGGCGTCGCTGCCAGAGGTTTTGACCGACAGCCACAGGCTGTCCATGAGTTGACTGGTTTCTGTCTCCAGGGCGCTGAAGCTCTCACTGCCGGCCAGCACCTCATCACTGGGATAGGCAATTTCGCTTTCCGCAACCTCCGGATCCATATAGTCCTTGGCGGCAGAAATAGGAGCGGAATAACCCAGATACTCCAGATTTTCTCCGCAGATTTCCGGTTTGCACAGGAAGTTGATGAAGGCCTCTGCGCCCTCCTTGTTGCTGCAGCCCTTGGGAATGCAGGCGGCGTCGATAAAAACGTTAAAGCCCTCTTCCGGGAAATAGAAGCCCAAGTCCGGATTTTCCTCTACCATATAGAGGTAGTCACCGGCGTAATAAGGGGCAATCCAGGCCTCCTCCCGGATCATCTTGTCATAGATCTGATCCATGACATAGCCCTGCAGCAAGGGTTTCTGTTCGCTGAGTAGATTGGCACAGTTACGCAGCTCCGCAGGATCCTGGGTATTGAGGCTGTAGCCCAGCATGGATTCGGCAATGGCAAAAGCATCCCGGCAGTTGTCAAACATCAGAATCTTGCCGGCGTATTTGCTGTTCCACATCAGGTCCCAGCCGCCCACGTCATCCTCATCCACGTATTTGGTGTTGTAGATCAACCCCACGGTGCCCCAGGTGTAGGGGACAGAGTAGCGGTTTTCGGGGTCATAGGCCTGATTTTTAAAAGCCTCGTCCACATACTGGTAGTTGGGAATGTTGTCAAAATTCAGCTCCTCCAGCATGCCTTCCGCAATGAGACGGCCAATCATATAGTCGGAGGGGATAATGACATCATAGGTGGAACCGCCGGTTTTCAGCTTGGTGTAGAGACTTTCGTTGCTGTCAAAGGTGAGATAGTGAACTTTGATTCCGGTCTCGGCCTCAAACTCTGCAATGACATCTACATAGCCGTCGGAGCCGTCGGAGATATACTGGCCCCAGTTGTAGACTGTGATCTCGTTTTCCGCCGCAGCTGCCGGAATGCACAGGCAGGGGAGAAGCAGGAGCAGCGTCAACAGCAGGGAAATCCGTTTTCTCATGCCCGGACACCCCGCTTCCTCAGCTTCCGCTCAGCATCCTTGCCCTGCAGCAGATTCATAACCACCATGAGCACCAGGATGGTCAGGAACATCAGAGTGAACAGGGCGTAGATCTTGGGATGAATGGGCTTTTTGGTGTAGTTATAGATTTCCACCGGCAGGGTGATGAAGCTGGAACCGGTGACAAAGTAGCTGATAACGAAGTCGTCCAGGCTCATGGTGAAGGCCATCATGAAACCGGAGATGACGCCGGGCATAATGTCATGGAGGATCACCTTGAAGAAGGCCTGGGAAGGCGTGCAGCCCAGATCCAGGGCGGCGTCCTCCAGATCCGGATCCATCTGCGTCAGCTTGGGCAGCACCGACAAAATGACATAGGGCAGATTGAAAGTGATGTGGGCGATCAGCAGGGTCCAGAAACCCAGAATGGATTTAATTTTCAGCACGGAACCGGTAAATGCAAACAACAGGGCCAGGGAGACGCCGGTGACGATATCCGGGTTTGTCATCGGGATGTTGGTCAGGGTCATGACGGCGCTCTTCAGGCGGCCACGGGCGTTGTGAAGGCCCACAGCGGCCATGGTGCCCAGTACGGTGGCGATGAGGCTGGCCAGGATGGAAATGATGACAGAGTTGCCCAGCAGGGCCAGGAGGCTTCTGTCCCGGAAAAGCTCCGCATAGCGCGACAGGGTGAAGCCTTTGAATGCGGCCATATCCGTGCCGGTGTTGAAGGAAGCCACGGCCAGGACGATCATGGGGATATAGAGGAAGAGAAACACCAGGACGGTGAACACACGGCTGAATTTTTTCACGGCGTCACCACCCCTTCCTCATCGTTGTCCGTAAAGCGGTTCATGAAGCCGATGCAGATGAAGATGAGAATCATCATGACCAGGCTCAGGGCGGCGCCCAGATTGGGATTGTAGGCGGTCTTGAACTGGCTCTCAATGACGTCGCCGATCATGGTGGTGCCGGTGCTGCCCAGCTTCTGAGAAATATAGAAGGTGGATACGGCAGGGACAAAGACCATGGTCACGCCGGAGATAATACCGGGGACGGACAGCGGCAGGATGACGCGGGTGAACACCTGGCGGTGGTTGCAGCCCAGATCCTGGGCGGCCTCGATCAGCCTGGGATCGATCTTCATGATAACGGTATACAGGGGCGTGATCATATAGGGCAGGTAGTTATAAACCATGCCGAGGATCACGGAGCCGTTGTTCCGGATCAGGGGAAGCGGCTTCAGTCCCAGGGCTGTCACCAGGCTGTTGATGATGCCGGTGTCCTCCAGCATGGCCACCCAGGCCAGGGTGCGCAGCAGGAAGCTCATGCACATGGGCAGCATCACCAGCATGGACAGCATCCGCTGCCATTTGGGGCTGGTGTTGGCAATGGTATAGGCTACTGGGTAGCCGATCAGCAGGCAGATGGCTGCGGAAATCAGGGAGAGAAAAATGGAGCGCAGGAAGATAGGCAGATAGGCGCCCAGGTTATTCAGATTGGCCAGGGTGAACTGCCCCGTGAGGGAATCGGTGAAGGCGTAGTAGACCACCACGCCCAGAGGGATGAGGGTGAACACCGTCATCCACGCCACATAGGGCGCCAGCAGACGCTTACTCTTCATCGGCGGTGTCCTCCGCAATTTCGTCATATTCGGCGCTGTAGGAGCTGTAGTCGCCGAAGAGACCGGAGTACGCACTCTTTTTCATGACATGGATGTCCTCGGGGTTCAGGCGGATCCCGACCCGCTTGCCAACGGGCTGATAGTCCGTGGTTTGGATGAGCCACTTAAAGCCCTTGAAGTCCACGATAATGTCATACTGCATGCCTTTGAAGGTGATAGAAGTGACAGTGCCGCACAGATGGCCCTGATCGGCCTCCACGAAGTCGATGTCCTCGGGCCGAATGACCACGTCCACAGGCTCCTTGGGGGAGAAGCCCTTGTCCACACACTGGAATTTGCGGCCGAAGAACTCCACGCAGTAGTCTTCAATCATGACGCCGTCGAGGATGTTGCTTTCGCCGATGAAATCAGCCACAAAGGCGTTCTTGGGCTCGTTGTAGATATCCTCCGGCCGTCCGATCTGCTGAATCTGGCCTTTATCCATGACCACGATGGTGTCGGACATGGAGAGAGCCTCCTCCTGGTCGTGGGTGACGTAGATAAAGGTGATGCCCATGGCCTGCTGGATGCGCTTGAGTTCGTTCTGCATGTCCTTGCGCAGGCGCAGATCCAGAGCGCCCAGAGGCTCGTCCAGCAGCAGCACCTTGGGTCGGTTCACCAGGGCGCGGGCAATGGCCACCCGCTGCTGCTGTCCGCCGGAGAGCTGGGTAACTTTCCGGTTTTCAAAACCGCGGAGGCTGACGATATCCAGCATATCCTCCACCCGCTGATCAATTTCCAGCTCCGGCAGCTTGGCAATGCGCAGGCCGAAAGCGATGTTGTCATAGACATCCAGATGCGGGAACAGAGCATATCGCTGGAACACGGTATTTATTTTTCGCTGATAGGCCGGCACGGCATTGATGCGCTGGCCGTCGAATAACACGTCTCCGGAGGTAGGCGTTAAAAAACCGCCAATGATCCGCAGGGTTGTGGTCTTGCCGCAGCCGCTGGGCCCCAGTAGCGTGAGAAACTCGTGATCGTTGATATACAGATTGATGTTGTCGAGGATTTTCTCCCCATCGAATTCCATGGTCAGATTCGTCAAACGAATCAACTCTTTGGCCATGTATCCTCCCCCATTTCCGAATAAATTTTCTTTCTCCTGCACAGCTGGGAAACCGCACATTATAATAGAATATATATGGTAAAAGCTGTATTGTCAATGGTCTCTCCCGGATATTTCGGCAAAATTTTGCAGCACCGGATCAGGCCGGTGCTGCTGATTTTCAGCGGGGAAAATACTCGGCCACAAAATCCACGTTTTCCACCTGAAATTGTTTCCCGTTGAGATAATTCAAGATGCCTGCGTCGGTTTTGAAATCGAACAGCAGTTTATAGGAATACAGGGCCTGGTAAGTCCGGTCATAGCGTTTGTCCAGTTTCCCGTATTTTCCGTCGCCCAGCAGGGGGTGGCCGGAGGCGGCCATCTGGGCGCGGATCTGATGGGTACGTCCGGTGATCAGATGGCACTCCACCAGGCTCAAGCCATTGCGGCTCTCCAGGGTTTTATATTGAGTGATGCAGGTTTTGGCGCCCTTTTGGCTCTCTTTTGTCACATAGACCCGGTTTTTCACAGCATCCTTAAACAAATATCCGGTGAGGGTGCCTTCTCTGGGAGAAGGCGTGCCGTGGACAATGCACAGATAGCGCTTATCCAGTTCCCGGTCCTTGATCTTCTGATTTAATATGCGCAGGGCTTCAGCCGTCTTGGCGGCGATGACGATACCGCCGGTGTTGCGGTCGATTCGATTGCAGAGGGCAGGTGTGAAGCTGTTTTCTTCCCGGGGCCGCCACTCGCGCTTGGCATACAGATAGGCCTGAATATGGTCAATGAGGGTCTTGCCATATTCTGCCCCATCATGGGGATGAACAGCCTGTCCGGGCTTCTTGTCTACAAGAAGGATATTTTCATCCTCATAGACAATGTGCAGCTTGGGTACAGCGACAGTCAGATAGGCATTGTCCGGTTTGGGCGTTTCAAAAAATTCATCGTTGATATATAATTGAAGCACGTCGCCTTCCTGCAGGCGGGTATCCCGAGCGGCACCTTTGCCGCCGATTTTGATGCGTTTGAGACGGATATATTTCTGCAGCAGGGAAGCCGGAAGCAGGGGAACTGCTTTGGCGACAAAGCGATCCAGACGCTGTCCGGCGTCATTTTTTCCGACGGTGAATTCTTTCATTGGCAATCTCCTCCGGAAGATCTTGCAGAAGTGGTGAAACTATTATATAGTATCCAGGAAGGAATGGCAATTGGGAAATCAAATTGAAAAATTACTAGATTTTGTGGAAAAAGTATTTGACAACCGCGACCGGTTCTTATATAATAGCAAATGCACGATTATGGATTGGAGAGAGCTATGCTGTTAGGATTGTCAAAAATTATCGACTGCCCCGGCGGTGTGGTTCCCTTTGAAACGAGCCTTGATCTGAGCCAAATGGAATTCGGCGGAAGCACACCGCTGGCAGAGCCGGTTCACGCAGTGGGCCAGGTTCGCAATACAGCCGGCGTTCTTGTCATGACGGGCGAACTCACGACACGTCTGCATGGCATCTGCGACCGCTGTGCAAAGTCCTTTGTACGGGATTTTGCCGTTTCCTTGGAGGCCGTGCTGGTCACAAAGCTGGAGAATGAGGACTGCGAAGATCCTTGGACTTTTGAGCTTGATGGCGACCAGGCAGACCTGGACGACATCCTGACCACCGCTGTTGTCCTGAATATGGACAGCAAGCAGCTGTGCAGCGAGGACTGCAAGGGCTTATGCCCCCGATGCGGCGCCGACCTGAATCTGGGCCCCTGCGGCTGTAAGCCGGAACCGGATCCCAGACTGGCGGTTTTGCAGCAGCTCCTGAACAAGTAGACAACATGCCGCTGCGGCATTTCAACCAAGGAGGTGTACCAAAATGGCAGTACCCAAGAGAAAAGTTTCCAAGGCTAGAAGAGACAAGAGACGCAACTCCCACTGGAAGCTGGCGATCCCCGGTGTCGTCGCTTGCCCCAAGTGCGGTGAGCCCCGTCTGCCCCACAGAGCCTGCAAGGCTTGCGGCACCTACAATGGCCGTGAAGTCGTCGCGGTCGAGGCAAAGTAATTTGCTATGAAAGATAGAGAAGAGGGCGATAACGCTCTCTTCTTTTCTTTTAACGGAGCCCGATGTGGGAAATTGCAGGCTTCCAAGGCCAATTTGACCTGTCTGGTATCCTTTTTACTTTTTCCTTGATTTTTCTCTCCATAGAGGATAGAATCTAACAAATAAGATCAAACCAACTGAGGAGGAATCTGCATGGCAAAACCCATTGTCGCCATTGTAGGCCGCCCCAATGTGGGCAAATCCATGCTGTTTAATAAACTGACTGGTAAACGCATGGCCATCGTGGAGGACACCCCCGGCGTCACCCGCGACCGGATCTATGGTCAGTGCGAATGGAATGGCCGGGAATTCACCCTGGTGGACACCGGTGGGATCGAGCCCGGCACGGAAAACGAAATGCTGCAGTTTATGCGCCGCCAGGCGGAGATCGCCATTGAGACAGCAGATGTCATTATTATGGTGACGGATGTGACAGTTGGCATGACCGCTGCGGACGCGGAGGTGGCGACCATGCTGAAACGGGCGAAGAAGCCTGTGGTGATCGCCGTCAACAAGTGCGATAAGATCGGCGGCGTCAATCCGGAGGCCTATGAATTCTATGGTTTGGGCCTGGGCGATCCCATCGAGGTTTCCGCCATCCACGGACACGGCACCGGCGATTTGCTGGATGCCTGCGTGGAGCGTTTTCCGGAGGAAGGGGAGTCTGAGGAGGAGGACGACCGGATCAAGGTTGCCATCATCGGCAAGCCCAACGTCGGAAAATCCAGCCTGTTGAATCAGATTCTCGGTATGGAGCGCGTGATTGTCTCCAATGTGGCCGGCACCACCCGGGACGCCAATGACAGCAAATTTGAAAATGCATTTGGCAAATACTGCTTCATCGATACGGCAGGAATGCGCCGCAAATCCAAGGTGGATGATGCCATAGAGAAGTATTCCAATCTGCGCACCATATCTGCCATAGATCGGGCGGATGTCTGCCTGATTCTCATCGATGCCAACGAGGGTGTCACAGAGCAGGATACCAAAATTGCAGGCCTGGCTCATGAAGCCGGAAAGGCCTCTATCCTTGTAGTCAATAAATGGGACCTGGTGGAGAAGGATACCAACACCATGGACAAGATGACCGACGAAATCCGCCGGGATCTGAGCTATATGTCCTATGCCCCGGTGCTGTTTATCTCTGCAAAAACCGGCCAGCGGGTGGAGAAGCTCTATCAGCTGATCAATGAGGTGGCGGATCAGTCCGCCATGCGTATTACGACAGGCATGCTCAACAACATTCTGGAGGATGCGACCGCCCGGGTGCAGCCCCCCAGCGATAAGGGGCGCCGGCTGAAAATCTATTATATGACGCAGATTGGGGTAAAACCGCCTCATTTTGTGGCTTTCTGTAATGATGCCCGTTTGTTCCATTTTTCCTACCAGCGGTATCTGGAGAATCAGCTCCGTGCTGTGTTCGGCCTGATGGGTACGCCGATCAAGCTGACCATCCGGCAAAAAGGCGATAAGGAAGATTGAACCGGTTCATTTTCGAAACGGAGGTATTCTGCGATGCAAGTATTCCTGTGGATTTTGGTGGCAGTGATTGGCTATGCGCTGGGCAATCTGAATGGCGCTCTTCTGATTTCCAAAATGATGATGCATGATGACGTCCGCAGCCACGGCAGTGGAAATGCCGGCCTGACGAACTTTTTCCGGACTTACGGCGGAATTCAGTCTGTGCTGGTGATTGTGATTGATATGGGGAAGTGCATGCTGGCCTGTTATCTGGCGGCGCTGCTGCTGCCGGAGTATGCCCTGACTGCCAAGGCGCTGGCCGGTGCGGCCACGGTCCTGGGACACAGTTACCCGGCGGTCTCCGGTTTCCGGGGCGGCAAGGGGATCCTCAGCGGTTCCGCTGTGGCGCTGATGATTGATTGGCGTATCTATGTGATCATCATGATAATCTTTGGTATTACAGTGGCTTTGACCAAATATGTGTCTCTGGGTTCCATCCTGGCTACGTCTGCTTTTGGCGTTTGCATGCTGATTGGCTACTGGGGACATTGGCCGGCGCTGGTGCTGATGTTGGGTACGGCTATTTTCGTTATCGCCCGCCATCACAAGAATATCGGACGTCTGCTCCACGGGACGGAGTCAAAGCTGACGTTCCACAAGAAGCAATAGGAGTTCGCCATGGAAATTACCATGCTTGGCAGCGGCGCCTGGGGTACGGCGCTGGCCAATCTGCTGTGTGAAAACGGCCACCATGTGACGCTGTGGAACCGTTCAGAGAGCCGGGCGGCAGAGATGCGGCGTACCGGTTTCAATCCGCGGCTTCAGGATGTGCCGCTGCATCCTTGTTTGCAGATCTCCTCGGATCTGTCCTGCGTCAGCAGGAGCGGAATGGTGGTTTTTGCTGTTCCGTCCTTTGCTGTCCGCGCCACAGCTGCCGGTGTGCGGGAGTTGCTGCAGCCGGAGGCCATGCAGGTCTCCGTTACAAAAGGCATAGAACCGGAGACCGGTTTACGGATGACCCAGATCATTGAAGAGGAAACGGACCATGTGGCGGCAGCGCTGTCCGGCCCATCCCACGCCGAGGAAGTGGCCAGAGGAATCCCGACAGGCTGTGTGGCAGCCTGCACGGACATGTCTGTGGCGGAGCGGGTGCAGGATGCTTTTATGAATGACAGTTTCCGGGTCTATGCAAACCGGGACGTGGTGGGTGTGGAACTCAGCGCAGCGCTGAAAAATGTCATTGCTCTGTGCGCTGGTATCAGCGACGGCCTGGGCCTGGGGGATAACACCAAGGCGCTGCTGGTGACCCGGGGACTGACGGAGCTGGCCCGGCTTGGGATTGCCCTTGGCGGCCGGCAGGAGACCTTTGCCGGACTGGCTGGTGTGGGTGATATGATTGTCACCTGCACGTCCATGCACTCCCGAAACCGCCGGGCCGGTATTCTCATCGGCCAGGGGGTTCCGGTGCCGCAGGCCATGGATCAGGTAGGCGCTGTGGTGGAGGGATATTATGCCGCCAAGTCTGCCTATCAGCTGGCGAAAAAGACTGGGGCAGAGATGCCCATTGCGCGGGAAGCTTATGAAGTTCTGTATCAAAGCAAGAACCCGGCAGAGAGCATCCGGGATCTGATGGGCCGCGACCGCAAGCATGAGTTTGAGGACGCTGCCTGGATATAAAGAAAAGAACACCGGCACGGCGCCGCCGTGCCGGTGTTTTTCTGTGCAGAAAACAAAAACAGCTCCGGAAAACCGAAGCTGTCGTTTGTGATACGGATCAGATGGCGCGTTCCACCTTGTTGGAACGAAGGCATCTTGTACAGACGTAGACATGGCGAGGAGAGCCGTCAACAATAGCCTTGACGCGCTTGACGTTGGGCTTCACAGGTCCTGTCTCTTATACACATCTCCGAGCCCACGAGACGTAGAGGACTCTCGTA
>CAMBCW010000085.1 GCA_945864925.1 uncultured Clostridia bacterium | reverse complement strand
GCATCGGGCTGCGCGCACGCCAAAGGCGCACACTTGTCCGATTTGAGGTCAAAGTTCCAGACATATGTCCCGAAATTTTGAAGATTTCATTTTAGTTTCCCGCCTGCGGGCGGGAAAACTCTGCGAGGCTTCTCGCCGGAGATTCTTGCAAACGCTGCGTCATCAGGTTGACCGACAGCTTAAATTTTTTCTCCGATATACATGGCATGCTCGGAATAGGACAGCAATTCCGGCAGTTCCAGATAATCCTTGGCCAGTTCCACCCACTGGTCGATTTCCACCTGGTCCCGGGTCAGGATGTCCCGGTAGTTTGGGGCCAAAATTCCCTCCTGACCGAAGAAATGGAGCTGTTTCAGCCTGAATTGGGACATAAAGGGCAGGATGTTGTTTTGATGGTAGAAGTACACTGTCGTAAATCCGGGTCCGGTGTAGTCCTTCCCCTCCGCCACGGCGCGGATCAGTTTTGCTGCATCGGGGTTCTGGCAGTCTGCCACCAGATGGCCGCCATTCTGCAGATCATAGAGAATCCCAGCAAAGGCCAGAATAAAGGACACATACAGCTTTCCGCCGGGTTTCAGATGACGCAGGGCCAATTCTACTGCCTGTATCCGGTCAGCCTCCCCCACCAGATGATACAACGGCCCCATGAGGAACACATGATCGAACTGTCCCAGATCCAGACACTCCAGTTCCAGGCAGTTGGCTGCATGGGCCGCCAGGGTAACGCCCTCCGCCGCCGCCTTTTCCCGCGCAAGGGCTGCGTTCCCTTCGGACAAATCCACCAGGGTCACATTGCAGCCCAGCTTGGCGAAATGGAGGCTGTATCGTCCCGGCCCGCCGCCGATATCCAGAACTGTATCACCGGGCCGGACGTACTTCTCCATCATATGGGTGGTCAGCAGGAATTCAAAGGGATGCCGCTCCAGCCGTTCCCACTCCATCTGCGGGGACTGGTCATAATGCTGCTGCACCGTTTGAATGGATTCGTCCATTTTGACCACCTCCCTGTCTGATTTCTATCAGCGCCGGACTGCACTATCGGTGACATCGCAGGGCGGGCTGACTCAGCCCGCCGAAGGGTACTGCCAGCTTGGAAGATGGGTTTCATTCAATCGCTTTGCATGCACGCGGGCGGCCACGCCGGGCCGCCCCTACAGTGTGCTCTGTGAGCCTGCATGCGGCGGCCAGAGCCCTGACCGCCTGAATGATCAATGGTCGCGAAGCGACACCATCATTGTCCATGATCCATTTCTCACACGCCGCAGCCGGGGAACTTGGGCGTCTTATCCAGGGAGCGGCGCAGTTCCTCATCGGTGGGGATATAGTCGGACATCTCACCGTTGTTGTATTTCTCATAGGCCACCAGGTCGAAATAGCCGGTGCCGGTCAGGCCGAATACAATGGTCTTTTCCTCGCCGGTCTCCTTGCACTTCAGGGCCTCGTCGATGGCGACGCGGATAGCGTGGCTGCTCTCCGGGGCAGGCAGAGTACCTTCGCAGCGGGCAAACAGCTCGGCAGCTTCAAAGACGGACGTCTGCTCCACGGAAGTGGCTTCCATGTAACCGTCGTAATACAGCTGGCTGAGGATGCTGCTCATGCCGTGGTAGCGCAGGCCGCCGGCGTGGTTGGGAGACGGGATGAAATCGCTGCCCAAGGTGTACATCTTTGCCAGGGGGCAGACCATGCCTGTATCGCAGAAATCATAGCGGTACTGGCCGCGGGTAAAGCTGGGGCAGGAAGCCGGTTCCACAGCGATGATGCGGTAGTCCTGCTCGCCCCGGAGCTTCTCGCCCATGAAGGGGGAAATCAGGCCGCCCAGGTTGGAACCGCCGCCGGCGCAGCCGATGATGATGTCGGGCTTGATGCCGTATTTATCCAGAGCCGCCTTGGTCTCCAGACCGATGATGGACTGGTGCAGCAGGACCTGGTTCAGGACGCTGCCCAGAACATAGCGATATCCTTCCTGGCTGGTGGCGGCCTCCACGGCCTCGGAAATGGCGCAGCCCAGGCTGCCGGTGGTACCGGGATGGGCCTCCAGAATCCGGCGGCCCACATTGGTGGTGTTGGAGGGAGAGGGTGTCACAGAAGCGCCGTAGGTACGCATGACCTCCCGGCGGAAGGGCTTCTGCTCATAGGACACCTTGACCATATAGACCTGGCAGTCCAGGTCGAAGAAGGAGCAGGCCATGGACAGGGCCGTGCCCCACTGGCCGGCGCCGGTCTCCGTGGTGACGCCCTTCAGGCCCTGCTGCTTGGCATAGTAGGCCTGGGCAATGGCAGAATTCAGTTTATGGCTGCCGGAGGTATTGTTGCCTTCAAATTTATAATAGATCTTGGCGGGCGTTCCCAGCTTTTCCTCCAGGAAATAGGCCCGGACCAGCGGGGAGGGACGGTACATCTTGTAGAAGTCACGGATGGGCTCCGGGATTTCGATATAGGGGGTTTCATTGTCCAGCTCCTGACGAATCAGCTCGTCGCAGAACACCGGGCGCAGATCCTCAAAGCCCATGGGCTGCAGGGTGCCGGGATTCAGCAGAGGCGCGGGCTTGTTCTTCATGTCGGCGCGGACATTATACCATGCTTTGGGCATCTCCTCTTCCGTCAAATAAATCTTGTAAGGAACTTCATTGTGCTGTTTCATAATCTTTTTCTCCTTTCAGACTGTTTTCGGGAAAGGGATAAAAAAAGCCGCCCCTCTCCCAACACTGTGCTGGGACAAGAGCGTTACTCCTGCGGTGCCACCCGGCTTGGTATCGACGATACCCACTTTTGCATACCAACATATGCTGCCTTTGATAACGGAGGGCTACTCCGTCTCGCCTACTGGTTTCCGTTCAGCTTACCCTCGCGAACCCATTCCCAATCGCCTGCATCACCGCATTCCCACCATCGGCGGCTCTCTTCCCATGCCCAACGTTTGGTACTCTCTTCGCTCATCGGTTTATTTGTTTTGCATTATACTCCGTGAAAGTCCGGTTGTCAAGCACCTTTTTTTGTGATATAATGCCCCAAGAAAGAGGGACTTTTTTCATGAGAATCGCTGACATCCACGCGCATATTTTCCCCGAGAAGCTGGCAGCCAAAGCCTCCGCCTCCATCGGCAGCTTCTACGGCGCATCCTCCAACCATGTGGCCTCCCTGGAGATTCTGCTGGAGCAGGAAGCGCTGGCCGGCATCGGCTATGCTGCCGTATCCAGTTCGGCCACCAGCCCGGAGCAGACTGCCCACATCAATGACTTCATTTCCCGCTGCGCCCAAAACCGGCCCCATCTGGTGCCCCTGGGCAGCCTCTTTCCCGGCATGGACGGCTGGGAAGCGGAGCTGGAGCGGATGCAGGCCCTGGGCATCCGGGGAATCAAAATCCATCCGGATTTCCAACGGGTCAACATCGATGAGCCAAAGGCTGTGGAGATGTACCGCGCCATCGCCCGGGCCGGCCTGCCGGTGCTGTTTCACATGGGTGACGCCCGGTTCGACTATTCCTCTCCGGAACGGCTGACCAATCTCATCCGGCAGGTGCCGGACCTAGTGGCCATTGCTGCCCATTTCGGCGGCTGGCAGTCCTGGGACCGGGCCTATGCCCACATCCAACCGGAAAATGTATTTTACGACACCTCCAGCAGCCTGATGTTCCTGGGAAAGGACCGGGCTCTGGACTTTCTCGAGAAAATGGGGCCGCACCGCTTTCTCTTTGGCAGCGACTTCCCCATGTGGACGCCCAAGGCGGAGCTGGAGCGGTTTCTGGAACTGGGATTGGATGAAGACATCCGGGACCGGATCCTCTTTGGAAATTTCGAAACACTCTTCTTGCAATAGGAGGATGCCTCAATGGGCGAACACGACGGTCATCGGGAGCGGCTGCGGCAGCGCTTTCTGGAGCATGGTCTGGATGCGCTGCAGGATCATGAGGTCCTGGAACTGCTCCTATTCTATGCCGTTCCCCGGCGTGACACCAAGGAATTGGCCTGGCGGCTGCTGCACCATTTCGGTTCTCTGGCTGCCGTCCTGGATGCCTCGGTGGGCGACCTGCAGCAGGTCTCCGGGATTGGAGAATCTGCCGCAGTCCTGCTGAGCCTTATGACGCCTCTGGCCCGGCGATATCAGATTTCCAGGACGGACAAGCGGCAGATTCTCAATTCCTCCGCCCGCTGCGGAGAATTTCTGACCGCTTACTTTTTTGGGTGCACAGAAGAACTGATCTATCTGCTGTGCCTGGACGCCAAAGGTCAGTTTCTGGCCTGCCGCCTGCTGCAGCACGGCAGCACCACTTCCGCCGCGCTCTCCCTGCGCAAGGCTGCAGAGGTTGCCATGTCCGCCAAGGCCAGCGCCGTTATTCTGGCCCACAACCATCCGGGCGGTCTGGCCCTGCCCTCCCAGGCCGACTACGAAACCACCCGCCAGCTGCAGGCCGTGCTGGAGCCTCTGGGGATCCAGCTGAAAGACCATATCATTGTGGCGGACACGGACTTTGTCTCCATGCGGGATAACGGTTTTCTTCCCTGATCTTGACAATTTTTCCGCTATCCCGTATAATATTCCAGAACCGCAACAACTGAACGCAGGGGCGCTGGGTGCACACCCGGCTGTGATTGGGAGGCAATGCCCTTCCAGGTCCCTTGACCTGATCCGGGTAATGCCGGCGTAGGAAGCTGTTTTGGAGCCTTTTGTATTTGCTTCGTACCGCACTACCGTCAGGCTGTGCGGTATTTTTTCTTTAGGAGGCTCTGATTATGAGCAGCACAAGCAAATCCCATTCCGCCCTTCGCTCCCTGTGCGAAGGCGCACTGATGATCGCCCTGGCGGAGATCCTCAGCTTCCTGCCCCTCTACAAAATGCCCTGGGGCGGCTCCATTGATCTGGCCATGCTGCCGATCTTCGTGTTCTGTGTCCGGTGGGGCTTCGGTCCCGGCCTGCTGGTCAGTGTGGTCCACGCCATTCTGCAGACCCTGTTCGAAGGCGGCATCGCCATCGGCTGGCAGAGCATTGTCGGCGACTTCCTTCTGGCCTATACCATTCTGGGTGTAGCCGGCCTGTTCTGGAAAATGAAAGGCGGCTTCTACTGGGGCACTTTGGTGGGCTGCGCAGCCCGGTTCCTGGTGCACTATGTGGTGGGCGCCACCATCTGGGCCGAGTACATGCCCGAGACCTTCTTCGGCATGACCATGACCACACCCTGGTTCTACTCCGCCCTGTATAATGCGGCCTATATGCTGCCTGACTGCATCCTCATTTTGTTCATCGGCTTCCTGCTGATGAAAACCCCGGCTAATAAGTATCTGAAGCCCTATACGGCATAAGTCAGCAAAATGCACCAAGGCTCCCCTTAGGCGGGGCTTCGTAAAACAGGAAACCGACCTATGGTTATGATCATAGGTCGGTTTTTGTGTTATGTACTGGCGCGGCAGCGCCCAGGGCTCCCTTGTGTAAAGGGTATGACAATCCCTCCGTCACGGCTTACGCCGTGCCACCTCCCTTTACACAAGGGAGGCTTTGGTGCTGCGCAAAATCGCAGATCGTACCGTACACCGAAAGGTGTATGGAAGTGCGCCCTTTATCAGTTCGAGAAATTGGGATTTGTCTTCGCAATTGACAATGAAAGGATCCGCTTCGCGGATGATTTGAAATGATGCAGCGCAGCTTCATGGCTCCCCTACAATAGGGGAGCTGGCCCGAAGGGCCTGAGGGGTGTCAAACTACCGTACTTCACATGCAGCTGCAAGGATACTCGATGCCTTGACACCCCTCCGCTTCGCTGGCGCTCAGCACCTCCCCTATTGTAGGGGAGGCATTGGCCTTCCGCATACCAGAGCTACTCTGCAAATCCCAATTTATCGGTCTGTTTAATCATTTCATACGGCATCAATCTACGCAAGAACAGTCCCGGCAGACATTACTGCCGGGACTGAAGCTGTTTTACAAGCACCTGCCATTACGCAGGGGAGCCTTTTTCACATCCAGTAAGCTTCTGACGCACTGCCCGGATATAGGCCGGGTCTGTGCCGCAGCAGCCGCCCAGAAGAGCCGCACCGGCGCCGCGGAGGGCCTCCATGTGACCGGCAAATTCCTCCGGACCCATGGAATAGACCGCATTGCCCTGATCGTCAATGCCCGGCATACCGGCGTTCGGTTTGGCAATCACGGGGACTGTCAGCTGGCCGGCCAGGCAGCGCACAACAGTCTCCATCTGATCCGGGCCGCTGGAACAGTTGACACCCACGGCATCGGTGCCAAATTCCGCCAGCTGGGCGGCGGCATCATAGACACTGCCGCCAAAATAGAGCATGCCGTCTGCCGTCACGGAGAAGGAGCACAGCACCGGCAGATCGCTGACCAGCCGGCAGGCCTCCAGCGCCGCCATGGCTTCCTCGCAGCCCATGAGGGTTTCCGCCACCAGCAGATCCACGCCGGCATCCTTCAAAGCGCCGGCCTGGCGGGTATAGTATTCCAGCATCTGCTCATAGGGCACGTCGGGACGGCCCATGGTGGTCATGTCTCCCGCCACCAGCGCACGTCCATCTGCCGCTTGCCGGCTCAGGGCCACCAGACGGCCGTTGATCTCCTCCAGCCGGTCCTCCAGCCCGTGCTGGGCCAGGTAGATGCCGCTGCCCGTGAAGGTCGGGGCATAGAGGATCTGGCTGCCTGCCTCCACATAGCTGCGCTGCAGCTCCAAAATGGCCTGGGGATGCTCCAGGTTCCACTGCTCGGCGCACACGCCGCGGGGCATGCCGGCCTTCATCAGGTTGGAGCCCGTGGCGCCGTCCAGCAGCACTGGCCCACGGGTTGTCAGAACACGAAATTCCTCTCTCGTCATTTTAAAGCTCCTTTGCCCGCCGCAGGACCTCACAGATCAGCGCCCAGGTGCGCTGGGTGGAGGCCACGTTCAGCCGTTCTCTCGGGGTGTGGATTTCCTGCATATCCGGACCAATGGAGACGCAGTCGAGACCGGGCAGCTTGCCGGCGAAGACGCCGCATTCCAGGCCGGCGTGAATGGCCTCGATGACCGGCTCCTTGCCGGTCTGCTTCCGGTAGACATCGGCCACCAACTCCCGCAGCTTGGAATCCCGCAGATATTCCCAGCCGGGATAGTCGCCGGTATAGGTCACAGTGCCGCCCAGCAGGCCCGCCAGGCACTCGATCCGGCTACTGAGCATGGCCTTCTCCGTGGCAACGGAGCTGCGCACGGCAAAGGTTGCTGCGGCCTCCTGCTCCTTGAGCCGCAGGACGCCCAGATTCAGGGAAGTCTGCACCAGGCCGGGGATATCCATGCTCATGGTCTGCACACCATTGGGCAGCAGCATCAGGGCCGATGCCACCCGGGCAGTAGCTTCCCGGGTCAGGGGCAGCTCCGCTGCAGTCTCCACCGGTGTGCAATCCACCCGCAGCGCCGGGTCCGCAGTCTGATATTCTTTCCCGAATACCCGGCTCCAGGTTTCTGCCAGAGTCTCCAGCTTGGAGACGTCCTCTGCAGGCACCAGCACCTCCGCACAGCAGGCCGGCGCGATGGCGTTGTCCGCCTGGCCGCCGGTCAGGGTCACCAGCCGCAGCGGCAGCTCCCGGGACAGCGCATAGAGCAGCCGGCCCATAAGCAGATTGGCGTTGGCCCGGCCCTTGTTGATCTCCACGCCGGAGTGGCCGCCAATCAGGCCGTGGACATCCAGGCGATAGGCCGCACCTTCCGCCGGTTCCCGTTCCACAGGCACATGGCAGGTAGCCCGGACGCCGCCGGCGCAGGACACCGTCAGCACGCCCTCCACTTCCGAATCCACATTGAGCATGGTGCGGCCCCGGAGGCAGGACACATCCAGGCCCACAGCACCTTCCATGCCCACCTCCTCATCCACAGTAAACACGGCCTCCAGCCTCGGATGGGGCAGATCCCCGGCATCCAGGGCTGCCAGAGCCATGGCCACAGCAATGCCGTCGTCGCCGCCCAGGGTGGTACCCTCGGCCCAGATCCACTGACCGTCGGTGCGCAGCTGCAGGCCCTCCCGGGTCATATCCAGGCCGCAGCCCGGGGCCTTTTCACAGACCATATCCAGATGGCCCTGAAGGATGACAGCCGGTGCATCCTCGTACCCCTCCGCGGCAGACTTGACGATGATCACATTGTTGAGGGAATCCTGGTGCACCTCCAACCCCCGCTCCCGGGCAAAGCGGACACAGTAGTCGCTGATGGCCTTGGTATGACCGGAGCCGTGGGGAATGGCGCAGAGTTCTTCAAAAAAGCGCAGCACGTTTGCCGGCTGCAGTTGTTCCAACACAGGCATAAGACGCCTCCTGACTCAAATTTCACAAGATATTTTACCACAGTTTCCCGAAAATGCCAACTGCCTGCACACTTTTTCCTTGACGCAGATGGAGTTTTGTCGGATAATAAGGACATCGAACAGAAGGAAGTGATCGCATGTACCAAATCGGTGTTGACATCGGTGGTACCAACATCAAAATGGGTCTGGTGGATGACCGGCTGCAAATTGTCCGCCGCGTCTCCGTTCCCTTCCCCCATGAAGACAGCGAAGCGGTGGCAAAACGAATCGCCTCGGAAGTCCGCGGGCTGCTGGCGGCCCAGGAGGTTCCGGAGGCGGAGCTGTCCAGTGTCGGCGTTATCGTCCCCGGCAGCATCGACCCCACCGGCGCCATCATTCTCGACGCCTATAACCTGGGCTTCCACAACGTCCCCTTCAAGGCGCAGCTGCAGGCTCAGTTTTCCGGAATTCCCGTATACCTGGCCAACGACGCCGATGGTGCCGGACTGGCAGAACTGGGACGCGGCGCCTTTGTCGGCTGTCAAACCGCTGTCCTGCTGACGCTGGGCACCGGTGTTGGCGGCGGCCTGATCCTGGGCGGCAGAATGTTCTCCGGCGGCAAGCGCCAGGGCGTGGAGCTGGGCCATATGCCCCTGGTGGCCGGCGGTGAACCCTGCACCTGCGGCAACCTGGGCTGTATCGAGGCCTATTGCTCCGCCACAGCTTTGGCCAGGGAGGGCGTCCGGGCCATGCAGACGCATCCCGAGAGCCTGCTGGCCACCGGTTCCGGCGGCGACCCCAGCCGGATCGACGCCAAATTTGTCATCGACTGCGCCAAAGAGGGCGATGAGGCCGCTAAGGCTGTCTTTGACCGCTATGTGGATTATCTTGGCTCCGCCTGCATCTCCATAATCCATCTGCTGGATCCGGAAGTCATCGCCATCGGCGGCGGTGTCTGCGGTGCAGGCGAGTTCTTGTTCGCCCCCCTGCGGGCCAATGTGGCAAAAAAGTGTTTCTACGGCGACTTTGCCAAAATCGTCCCCGCCGCCATGGGCAACGACGCCGGTATGATCGGCGCCGCCATGCTGGGGCGCAACGCAATCTGATTTTACATATTTTAGGAGGAAATTATCATGCTGAACTTTGATCATTCCGGTGCAGCCAGCTTTTATGCCGGCTGCGACGAAGCCCGCTGCGCCGCAGCCATTGAAACCCTGGTGAAGGGTACCGGCGCCGGCAACGACTTCATTGGTTGGGTAGATCTGCCCGTCAACTATGACAAAGAAGAGTTTGCCCGCATT
>CAMBCW010000084.1 GCA_945864925.1 uncultured Clostridia bacterium | reverse complement strand
CACCGGTGTAAGCGCCGGAAGCGTGGGCGTTGCAGTTCTCAGCGCCGATGCCCACGCGGGTCTCGCGCATGGCACGGACGGCGGCGGGAATGCAGACAGCGGGGACGCAGATGGCCACGTCGCACCAACGGCCCTTGGGCATGATGCTCTTGAACTCAGTCATGAATTCCTTGGTCTCGGAGGGGGTCTTGTTCATCTTCCAGTTGGCGGCAATGACGGTCTTGCGATATTTTCTGTTCATTCTGTTCAGTCTCCTAAAAATCTAGCAATATCAGACGGCTCCTGCCGTCCATTTTCTGCAGCGGGGACCGGTCCCCGCTCTACGACACGATAGGCTGCTTACTTATCCTCGAGGCAGGCAATGCCGGGCAGCTCCAGGCCTTCCAGGAATTCCAGGGAAGCGCCGCCGCCGGTGGAGATGTGGGTGATCTTGTCGGCAAAGCCCAGCTGCTCGCAGGCAGCCGCGGAGTCGCCGCCGCCCACGATGGTGATGGCGTCGGACTCAGCCAGAGCCTCGGCCACGGCAATGGTACCCTTGGCCAGGGTGGGATTCTCGAACACGCCCATGGGGCCGTTCCAGACCACAGTCTTGGCACTCTTGGCGGCCTCGGCGAAGAGCTTGCGGGTCTGCTCACCGATGTCCAGGCCTTCCTTGTCGGCGGGAATCTGATCCACAGGCACGGTGGTCACATCGATGGGGCCGTCAATGGGGTTGGGGAAGGAGTCGGCCACCACGGTATCCACAGGCAGCAGCAGCTTAACGCCCTTGGCCTCCGCCTTGGCCATCATTTCCTTGCAGTAGTCAATCTTCTCGGTATCCAGCAGGGAGTTGCCCACGCCATAGCCCTTAGCAGCCAGGAAGGTATAGGCCATGCCGCCGCCGATGATCAGGGTGTCCACCTTCTCCAGCAGGTTGTTGATAACATTGAGCTTGTCGGAGACCTTGGCGCCGCCCAGGATGGCGACGAAGGGACGCTCGGGATCGGCCAGGGCCTTGCCCATAATGCCGATTTCCTTCTGGATCAGATAGCCGCAGACGGCGGGCAGATAGTCGGCCACGCCGGCGGTGGAGGAGTGGGCGCGGTGGGCGGTGCCGAAGGCGTCGTTGACAAACACGTCGGCCAGGGACGCCAGCTTCTTGCTCAGCTCGGGATCGTTCTTGGTCTCGCCCTTTTCAAAGCGGGTGTTCTCCAGCAGCATGACCTGGCCGTTCTCCAGGGCAGCAGCCTTGGCCTGGGCGTCCTCGCCGGCCACGTCCTTGGCCATGATGACGGTCTGGCCCAGCAGCTCGCTCAGCCGGTCAGCCACCACCTGCAGGCTCAGCTCGGGCTTGTACTCGCCCTTGGGCTTGCCCATGTGGGAGCACAGGATGACCTTGGCGCCCTGCTTCACCAGATACTGGATGGTGGGCAGTGCGGCCACGATGCGCTTGTCGCTGGTGATGACGCCGCCCTTGATGGGCACATTGAAGTCGCAGCGGCACAGGACCCGCTTGCCGGTGACGGCAATATCTTCCACGGATTTCTTGTTGTAGTTCATAATAGATGTAACCTCCTCAATATCATTCGCCATTCAGATGATTGTTTGTCCAGGTTGTCATGGAGCCTTGCTCCTGCAGATGGGGAAACGCCTGCTGCCGCAGGGCCTCAAAAGCCACCACAGCCACAGAGTTGCTCAAATTCAGGCTCCTTGCTTCGCTTCGGATGGGAATTCGCAGGCAGCGGTCTTCATGCTTTGCCAAAAAATCCTCCGGCAATCCCTTTGTTTCCTTGCCGAACAGCAGCCAGCAGTCGGGGGAAAACCGGACCTGGGTATAGGCTCTGGGCGCCTTGGTGGACAGAAGCCAGAAGTCCTCCGCTCCCGTCTGTGCAAAAAAAGCGTCCAGGTTCTCATAGACCCGAACATCTACCAAATGCCAGTAATCGAGCCCGGCCCGTTTCACTGCTTTATCCGAAATATCAAAGCCCAAGGGTTTGATCAAATGCAGCACAGCGCCTGTGGCCGCGCAGGTCCGGGCAATGTTGCCCGTATTGGCCGGAATCTCCGGTTCCACCAGAACAATATTCAGCATAGCTCTTCGCGCCTTTCTTTCCTTTGGATATTTTAGGCCAAAAAACACTGAATTGCAACCATTTTTTCCGAGTTTATGCAATTTATCGTTTGTTTCCAATGATACTGGCTTCCCTGCGCCGTTTTTTTGTGAGTATTACCGAAAAAGTGGAAGAACAAGGGGACAACCAGCCAAAAGCACGCAAAAAAAACGCCGGAATCAGGGCAGCAGTGCCTCCCTGAGCCGGCGGGCAAAGTTTTCCGTCTCCGCTGCTGCGCCGGTGGCCTTCATGGCGTCGCCGGGGTCGTGGGCCGTCTGCAGCAGGCAGAAATCCGGCGGCAGAATGCAGCCGCGGTTGAGACTCATGGCCCCCAGCAGCTGTTGGGCCACAATGTCGCCGCCGGAATAGCCGGAGACCACCACCGCCGCCAGATAGGTGTCCCGCAGCTCCTGCTGTACCACCAGACTGGTCATGCGGTTGATCAGGGCCATGAGGTTGGCGCTGAGGGCGTCGTTGTAGTTGGGGCACAGGAACAGCAGCAGGTCGGCCTCCCGGACTGCCGGCAGAACCTCCTGCGCCACCACGCCGCCGTAGAAGCAGGTGTTGTTCTGGGCAAAGTGGAGACAGGCGTGGTAGCCGCAGCCCCGGCAGTCGTAAACCGTGCCGTTGAGCAGCTGCAGCTCCCGGATGTCGCAGCAGTCCTCCAATTGAGCGCACACCGCCCGGCCCAGGGCCAGGGTATTGGAGCGCTTCTGATCCGAAGCATGAAGCATCAGCACCCGGGGCCGGCGAAACCGGGGCGGCTGAAAGCGCTCCAGCCGCCAGGCCAGCTCCCGTACCCGCAGAAAGTAGGTCTCTTCCCAGGAAAGGCCCAGGTTTCTGGCCTGGATATGCTGGTTATAGAGGGAGCCGGTGGCCTCCACCAGAGGCCGGCCCGGCAGCAGGCAGCCGGCCCGGTTGGCGGCCAGAACCAGTTCCCGGGCCGCCGCTTTGGTATACAGCTCCGTGTCGCCGTCCACCACCAGGCAGGCCACGGAGCCGGCCAGCGCGTCCCGCTCCCGCCGCAGGCGGCGGAGAAAGGCGTAAAACGCCGCCCCCGGCCCTGCTTCATCCACGGCCACGGCAAAGAGAAGCCGGCGGTTTTGCAGATTGGAATCCGGTGATACCGGCGCCAGCTCCAGCCCCGAAAGGGCCTGCTGCAGCCGGGGATTTGTCTCAAATTGAACCAGTGAAAGCATAGTTTCCTCCACATTCCCCGCACGAGGGCCTTTATTCCGCCGTCAGGTCTCCGTAGGCCTGTTCCAGCCGTTGGAACAGCTCCGGGCAGATGGGCTCCCGAAAGGTTTCCAGGCCGTTTTTTGCAAACCGGCTGCGGCAGCCGAAATAGGCCGCGCCCAGGGGGACGGCGCCGCAGTGGTATTCGCCCCGCAGCAGCTGCAGAATGGACAGGGCCGCCGAGCTGATGCCCGGGGCGATATAGGGCTTGAAGCCCAGCTCCCGTACCCGCAGGTTGGCCTCCCGGGTCAGGCAGGTCAGCCGCTCCGAAACCGCCGGGTCGTAGCCCTCACCGGGGCAGTTGGCCGCCACCAGGCCCTGGCCGTGGGGACCGTAGACCCGAATGGCATCGGGGTCCAGCCCCAGCTCCGGCGCGTAGTACCGGGCCCGGGCCGCCATAACGCCCAGGCCGAAGCCCTGCACCTGCTCCGGCAGCAGGCCCTGCCAGTCAAAATGGCCGGCCTCCCCCCGGTTGGATTCCAGATACACCGCCCGGGCCAGCAAGTCCACCGGGTCGGAAATCTGGCAGAACAGCCCCTGGAAATGGGCCGCCCGGGCCAGGCGGGCGTAGGCCGCAATCATAGTGCGGTTGGCCTCGTACTGGGCCATGCGCACATCGGTCACCTGATCTCCCACCGGCGGCACACCCCGGGAGGCTGTAAACAGGAACAGGTCGCAGTCGAACAGCTGCTCCTCCCGGCAGACGGTCACCACCGGCCGGGGTTCTCCCATGGGCAGCACCTGATTCAGCTCCATGGCGTAGCGGCGGCATTGGGCCTCGTTGAAGTCGAAAATCCGGATTTCCCCGATCTCCCGGCCCAGGAGCTTCAGGGCCGTCAGCACCGTGCCGCCCACATCCCCCAGGCCCACCAGGGTCAGGGTTTTCCGTTCCGGCCGGGAGCGGAACCAATGGGCCGCAAAGTCAAAACCGCCGGGGAACGCGGTGTTGAGCACCGAGGCGCCGTGATTCCGGACAAATTCCGCCAGTTCCCGGTGGCCGCCGGTTCCAGACCGGGGCAGCAGGGCGGCAGGGCCTTCCGGCTCCTCCAGCTGGCTCAGGTCGGAGATGGCCCAGAAACCCCGGCTGCGGACCGGATCCCGGCGAACCGTAATCACCAGAGGCTCCGACGGCCCGGACGCCGCCTTGGCGCCCGCCAGAACAGCGCCGCCCAGGGAGACATAACAAATGCCATTTTGAATGCGATATTCCATGGAAAGGCTCCTTTCTCAAATTCTGTGTCGGGGAGGCGGGGAAACGGATTGCCACGGCCCCTGCGGGGCCTCGCAATGACAGATATCATCGATGATCTGTGCAGCGTTCCAAATTCACATGTCATTGCGAGGAGCGAAGCGACGCGGCAATCCGTTTCCCTGTTCCTTCTCCGGCCGCCGCCCTGCGGAAACGCTCACTCCGTTTCCGTCCGCAGCAGCAGGGTCAGGTCCTCCCGGACATAGGCCGACGCGGGGATACTCAGATCATAGCGCATCTCCCTGCCCTTGTCCGGCAGGCGGGGGCTGTGGACCGCCTCCCCCAGCCGGCGGAGGGTCAAAGCCGTGTTGAAGGTTCGCTGGTGCTGCCGCTCCAGAGTTTCCAGAATGGCGCAGGCACTCTCCAGGGCTGTCCGGGACAGCCGCCGGATCCCGGCAGGAGGGGCGTCATAGATGTATTTGGGATAATAGTAGGGCAAAATCATGTTGATGGAGGGCAGCATCTGCTCCATGCCGCCGCCTTCCACGCTGTCGCCGCCCAGGAAGGGGTACAGGCCGCTCTCCGTGAACCAGTAGTGCAGGTTGGGAATGAAATACTCGCAGTCCACGGCCCGTCCCTGGAGCTGCATCAGATCGTTGCCCCGGCCGGACATGATGCCCACCAGGATGCAGCGGATGTCCACCCCCTCGGCCTTGAACAGGGGATCCAGATTGTCGATGCGGTAGCCCTTGTGGAGCAGATCATCCACCAGCAGCACCGGGCGACGGAAGGATTTGATGGTCCGGATCTGGTTGACCAGGCTGGAATAGCCGGGGTACTGCTCCACGGTGAAGGAGGAGATGTCCTGGGTGTAGACCTTCTCCACATGGAGGGTCTTGGTGACGGTGTTGGGCACGATGGCGTCGGAGAGGATCTTGCCGTAGGGCACGCACATGCAGGCCCCCAGGCGGCGTCCACCCTTGGGCACATCCTGCACGGGATTGTGGGCCTGCACCTTGGTCAGCAGGGCCTGATTCAGCGTCTCAGCGTCGAAGGTCAGCACCAGGCCGCCGGGGAACAGCTCCGCCAGGGCACGGCGCATGGCAGGCCGCCGGGCCTCCACCACCGCCTGTACCTCCGGGTCATCCCGGTGGGGCAGCTTGAGAGACAGGTAGACGTCCTGGATGAAGATCATGGGGTCCCGCATATCCACATAATACAGCCCCTGCTGCCGGGGAATGGGCGCGAAGCCCAACTGCTCCAGGGCCTCCAGCAGAGCCGGGCGGCGCTGGGTCAGGCGGCACAGGCCGTAGGTGTGGTCCCCCGTCAGGCTCCGGGCCAGCAGTTCGTTGACCAGGCGGCGGCAGACCTCCGGATTCTCCCCATCCAGGCAATGCACCTGGTCCAGCACCAGAATCCGGCCGGAGGTGTGGCGCCGGACAAAGGAGGCCGCTTCCAGGTCCTCCACCACCTCATACAGTTCATAGGGGGCCGCGGTGTGGCCGCAGGCCCAGCCCAGCAGCCGGTCGTCCCGGCGGTTGTGCAGGCTCACGGCCATGGGATTGCGGCCCCGGGCCGCATCTTTCAGAAATTCCGGCAGCTCGTCAGCCCCATAGCGGCGGTAGTACAGTTCCTGGGGCTCCAGCACCTGCTTGAACTGCGGGGAGCGCAGATACAGGCCGTATTCATAGATATAGGACTGGGCCACGGGATCCACCAGCATAGAAATATCCAGATTCTTATCCACATATTCCCGAATCCGGGTGGAGGATACGGTTTCATAATAGGACGGCAGCGTCAGCAGCTTCAGCTTGCCCCGGATAATGCGTTCCAGGGGGACGTCGCCGGGCTGCTCCGCCTCCTCCCGGCGGAAGATGACATGGTTATACGACGCGGCCGAACCGGGGGCGTCCAATTGATAGGCCGAGGCATGGCGGATGACGTCGCTGCCCGCCACCAGATACAGCTCCCGGCCGGGGAACAGGGCCTGCAGGGCCGCCAGGTCCTCCGGCACGGCGATGTTCACGGGGATCTCGTCGGGGAACAGATAGACATTCCACAAGCCGGCCACAGACATGGCGGCAATCTTCCGACGCCGCAGCTTGGGCAGGGTCCGCTTGCTCCAGGAGAATTCGTCGATGGCCAGATAGACCTCAAAGCCCAGGGCCCGGATCTCCTCCACAATGCGCTTGTGACCCACGGAGAAGGGGTCGAAGGTGCCGGGGAAAAAGGCCACGGGCTTTTCCGGCCCCAGGGGGAAGCTGCCCAGATTCACCTCGCACTCCACCAGGAAGCGGTAGAGGTGGTTGAGCATGGCGGCCCGGTTGAAGAAGGTCAGCCGGTTCTCCCGGGGCTCCGTCAGCAGGCACAGGAGCTTCTTGTGAATCCGCAGAAATTCCCGCCGCCGGACCTCCAGGGGCAGCCGGTGGCTGGACAGCACATCCCGGCACAGGGCCGCCAGGGCCGTCTGGTGGATGGAATCCTTATAGTGGGCCACGCCGGTGGCCAGGATGCCCAGGGCACGGCCGGTGACGGCGGGATTGTCGGGAATCCGGTTGAGAATCTCGCCCAGGGTGTAGCCGGCTGCCCGGGCGGAGCGCTCCACGCCGGAGCGAATCATGTTTTCCAGGAAGTCCACACCCTCGTCGAACTCCTTCTGGGGCAGCAGGCACAGCAGGCCGCCCAGGTAGGGCGGGATAAAGCGGGACACCTGATCCCGGCCATTCTCCAGCTCCCGCAGCAGATCCACGACGATTTCATTGCGCTGATCCACAGTCAGTCGCGGCGCAATGCGCAGCAGGCCCTGGCCGGCGTGCTCCCGGACCGGAAGGTGCTCGCTGACGGACAGCAGGTTCGACAGGTGCATGGCCGTGTGGAAGGCCGACTGGGGATGCCGGGCCGCATCGTCGCACAGGGCGTCGATCTGCACCAGCTTCACCGTCCAGTGGACCGCATTTTTCAGATTGCTCAGATACATCTGGGCCGTGTCGATGGGCACTTCCTGCCCGGCCCGGGGCTCCAGGGCATCCTGCAGCTTCCGGGCCAAATAGGCCACAGCGAATTCCGGGTCCTGGCGCGCCTGGTCCAGCGCCTGCAGCAACGCCGCCGGCGGCGCCTTCCGGAACAGAGGCAGCAGCCGCTCCAGCGCCTGCAGCGCCACCATCCGGTGGTGAACCGGGCCTTCCAGCATGGGCGTAATGGCGCCGGCCAGGGTCTCCGGCGGCCACTGTCCCAGGGCCCGCAGAGGCACATGGCACAAGGCGTCGGCCAGAATATACCGGTCGTCCTCCCGGGCGGTCTCCAGCCGCCGGAGCAGGGGCCGGGCCATGACCTCCGCCTCGCCGTCGTCGCAGCAAGCAAAGAGGCTCTCGGCAATGGCTTTCAGGGAATTGGAAATCCGCTGGGCATGGTTGACCGTGATCCGGCGGTCCGGATGGAGGCACTGCTCAATGTAGCTGTCCCACAAATCGGCGGACTGGTCCAGAATGGCCATCATGGCCGGAGCCATGGCCTCCTTGGGTGCGCCCTGGGGCAGCTCCTTGCGGTAGCGGGGGCCGGAGTTGGCCAGAATCTGGCCCATAATCTGTCCGGCCCGGCGGCGCACGTCGCCCTCATGGTGCATCAGAAGTTCATAGAGGAACATCAGGGTCTTTTGCTTGTTGGCCCGGGACATATAGGTGCTGTATTCGTCCAGCAGCCGCAGATAGGTGCGGATGGCGGCGGAGGTGCGCTCACTGCGGGCCTGTTCCAGCAGCTGTTCAAAGGAGCGGTCCGTGGTGATGGTGTGCATCAGGCGGACGTTGTTTTCGAAGGTCATCTGCCGCAGACCCTGCAGGGCTCCCTCCGAGGACAGCAGGGCCGGGTCCGTCCTGGTCACCGGCAGCAGCTCCGTCTGCTCCAGCTCCGGCGACACGCCGTGAGCCAGCAGGAAGGCCTCGAAATCCCGCAGCTTGCAGTAGACCGTCCGGTAGCGGCGCTGCTTTTCCTCGGTCATATCCGCCAGCTTGGAGAAAATAATATCCCGGCTGCGCTCCAGCGAGCAGATTTCCATGACCTCCCGGCCATTTTCCCGGTGCCCCCGCACCCGGAAATCGGCGTAGATCAGCAGCAGGGACTCCATGGGCAGGTTTTCAAACTCCAGGTCCCAGGTGGAGTGGTTGGCAGCCACCTGGGCGATTTCCTCCAGTCCGGCCTCCTCCAGCCAGGTCCAGGTATAATAGTAATGCAGGTAGGGGATGCGCCGGGCATTGGCGCCCCGGCAGCCGAATTTCCCCACATCGTGGGCAAAGGACGCGGCGGAGACCAGAGGCACATCCACCGGCAGGCCGGCCTTTTGGGCCAGAAGCCCGGCGTGGAGGGCCACATTGTGGACGCCAATGACATGGGACGCCGTGTCAAAGGGCATACAGACCCGGCCGATCCGCAGCAGGGCCATCAGGTGGCTCCGGGCCACCAGAGTCTGAAAGCGGCTGTATTCCGCCTGAATCCGGCTCTGGGGCAGGGACTCCGACGGCACCGCCAGCAGATCCGTCATGGGGTCAAAGGGGCAGGTTTCATGGGCCAGCGCCCATTCCAGAGCCGGCAGGTAGACCGCCTCCACCGCCTCCAGGCACGCAGGATCCGGCGCCGGAACTTCCGGATCCGGATACAGGCCCAACGTCAGAGCCTGATAAATCCACGGCAGCCAGCCCTCCGCCGGCTCCGGCGGCAGCTGGGGCCGGCACAGCTCCAGTACGGCGCCGCAAAGGGGCTCCCGGGGCAAAGCCAGGCACTTCTCCAACTCCGGAATCAGCAATTTCCAGTCAAAAGCGGTCATCTCCACCACTCCCTGCGCAGTTCTTGCTCCTATTATAATGCGTACGAAACAAAGCCGCAAGGGTTTTGCCGATTCACGCGGACACTTGAACCGGTTTCGTGCCATGCTGAAAAACAGAGCGCCGCCACCAATGGCCGCGTCAAAACAGCTCCCCGCATCAGGAGGGGTGCTCATAGGTTCTTTTCTGCATCCAGGAAAATTGGGATTTGACGATGTGATGCACTGGCGCGGGAGCGCCCAAGGCTCCCCT
>CAMBCW010000083.1 GCA_945864925.1 uncultured Clostridia bacterium | reverse complement strand
CAAGGGCGGACAAACGCCCGGAGTTCCAGCGCATGATCCGCGACTGCCAGAACGGAAAGATCGACTATATCATCACGAAATCCGTATCCCGATTTGCCCGAAACACCGTGGAATGTCTGGAATATATACGCTCCCTGAAAGCGCAGGGCATTGGGATTTTCTTTGAGGAACAGAACATTGACACGCTGAAAAGCGACAGTGAATTGTATCTTGTCATTTACGCGGGTTTTGCGCAGTCCGAATCCGAGAGCATCAGCAAGCACATCACATGGACCTACCGCAAAAATTTTGAAGATGGGAAAGTGAGCTTTCAGTGCAAACGCCTGCTGGGCTACCGAAAAGGCGAGGATGGTAAACCGGAGATCGTGCCGGAAGAAGCAGCCATCGTAGAACGGATTTTTGAGATGTTCCTCGCAGGGCAGCCGGTCAAGGTGATCGCGCAAACGCTGCAAGCGGAGAAAATCGAGATCCCCGGAAAGGATCTCAGATTCAGCAAGAACATGATTATGAACATCCTGCGGAATGAAAAATACTGCGGTGACTGCATCCTTCAGAAAACCGTGACCGTAGACTGCATCTCCAAAACACGCAAAGCAAATCACGGAGAAGCGCCGATGTACCTTGTCGAGAACAGCCACCCGGCGATCATCAGCCGCGATATTTTCCACCGCGCACAGGAAGAACTGGCGCGGCGAAAGGCCCTCCGACCGAAATCGGATAAGACGTCTATTACCCAAAGCGGGAAATACTCCAAATACGCACTGAGCGAGGTGCTGCAATGTGCAGAATGCGGCAGCCGATACAAGCGCGTGACATGGAATATCCGCGGAAAGAGGAAAATCGTCTGGCGCTGCGTCAGCCGCTTGGATTACGGAAAGAAATACTGCAAAGACTCCGTTACAGTGGAGGAAGCAGCCCTGCATGGGGCCGTTGTCCGAGCGCTGAACCGCTTTCACGCAGAGGACGAGTCCACCTACCTCACACTCATGAAAGCCACCATTGGCGAAGCTATCGGCATAAATGGCGGTTCGGAGGAAATTGACCTGCTCACGCGCCGCATCGACACGCTGAACAAACGGATGCTGGATCTTGTCAACGAAACCGTTGCGGCTGGAAAGGACGTGGAGAGCAGCGAGGATGAATTCAAGGAAATCTCCAATCAGATCGAGCAGCTTAATCGCCGCATCGCCGCAATTCAGGAGAGTGTACGCGGCGATGCCACACGGCAGGCGCGGCTGGAGGAAATCCAAGATATCATTGCCAAGCGAACCGCCAACGAAACGCAGTATGATGACAGCATCGTGCGCCAGATGATCGAGTGCATCAAGGTGCATAGCGACGGCCGCTTGACGATCATCTTCGGCGGCGGGTATGAGATCGAGGAAACATTATAAAGAAGCAGTTTGCAAGATACAGAAAAGCCCGGAGGTATGCGCACACTTTTGCAAGAACTTTCTCTGAGAGGTTGGTATCACATTTTGATACCACAAACCGCTCGGAGAAAACAGACAAATATTTTTTCGTAAAGCGCGATTTTGATGAATTAACCTGTATAATAAGCATAATAAAAAGAAAGCCGACAAAGGAAATAGAAAATATGACTTATTACATTGCAGATATGCACTTTGGACATACGAATGTACTTCGTTTTGATAATCGCCCGTTTTCAGATACCGCGCAGATGGATGACACGCTGATTCAAAATTGGAATGAACGTGTAGCGACTGACGATACCGTCTATGTCCTTGGAGACGCATTCTGGAAAAACGAAGAAAACAGCATTCGAATCATCCAGCAGCTCAACGGCCATAAGCACCTGATTCAAGGCAATCACGACCGCATGAAAGGAAAGCTCCGCTTTTATTGGGAGAGCATTGAACCATACGCAGAGGTCAATGATGAGAATCGTCTGGTGATTCTGAGTCATTACCCGATTCTGTTTTATAAGAACCAGCATTATGGCGCAACCATGCTGTATGGTCATGTACATAATACCCGCGAGTGGGAACTCGTTGAGAAGTGGAAAAAGGAACAGTGGACGATGGGCATTCCGAGCAGGCTGATCAACGTTGGCTGCATGATGGAGTATATGCGTTATACCCCACGCACACTGACAGAACTGCTGGATGCCAATCCTATGCCGGAAATTTTCAGAGTCCACAAAGACGGAAGCGCAGTTGAAGTATCTGAATAGACGCGAAGGGATGGATTCTCAGGATGAAAGTGACACCGCTAAAAAAACAGAGTAAGAAAAACCAGCGCAAATTTCATGCAGCCAAGCGCGGTTCATGGAACGGTGTTTCCCCAATCACTCGTGTTGTGCAGAGCAAGCGGATTTATGACCGGAACCGCACAAAACAGGAAAGCCGTCAAAGTGGAGATCGTTGACAGAATCGTGCAGACCGCACCAAATTCCATAAAACCCACAATATCTTTTTTGGTTGCACAGTAGCGACCAGCAGTATGAAGCAGCAAGCTCCAAAAATCTTGCCGAAAAAAGCTGAAACCATTGAAAACACTAGGAAAACCGCTGATATCTTAATTGGTGCAGCTTGCCAAGAACAAAACAGTCACCCCAACCGGGGTGGCTGTTTTGTTTTTGCGGATGTATTTCGGCAAGAAACGCTGCGCGGTTCGAAGGCATGCCGCCTGCGTTTCTTGTGCCCCCTCTCCAGGGGGCTGCTGCGCGTACGCGCAGCGGGGGTTACCCCAACACGCAATTTACCCGACAGAACGGCACCTATTCACTCACAGCCTGTATTCCAATTGGCAGTCACAGGGCTCCGCCTCCACGTGCTTTGGGTCGTAGGTCTCCGCTTCGACGCATCCCATGGCACGGTAAAAGGCCTGGCTTTCCACAGCCGAATGGGCTGACAGATAGAGCTTTTTGGCGCCCCGCTCCCGGGCCCACTGGGCCGCCGCCTGGAACAGAGCCCTTCCAATGCCCCTGCCCCGCAGCTCCTCCGACACATGAAGATTGGTCAGGTCCAGATACTCCCGGCCATGGCCCAGCCATGCCGCGTCCACCGACACAAAGCCCTTCAGCGCCCCATGGACAAACGCGGCGTGCACAAAGCCGCCGGACGCCAGGATGTCTCTCAAGTGGGCCAGCAGCTGCTGATAGTCGGTTTCCGACCAATCGTCCACAAACGGTACGTCCTGAATCTGCCATTGCCCGTTTTCCCTGCGCCAGCACTTTGTGACAATCTGCCGGCGGATAAACGAGTCAAACAACTGTCTGTTCAGGTCCTCCGCCTGTAAGTCTTTATAACATATCATACCTGCCGCCCCCTCTCCTGCCCCATTATATCCTCCCCATACCGCTTTTTCAACGGCATCCCATCTCCGGATTGATTTTTGCCGCTTTCCCTGATAGAATCAGCCCAGAACCAACCGGAGGGAGCAATCTGTATGTATACATTCTGCCGCGAGGACTACGAGCGGCGCATGACCTGGTACTGCCAGGCGCGGTTCGGCATGTTCATCCACTGGGGCCTCTACGCCATCCCGGCCAGGGGCGAGTGGGTGCGCAGCGTGGAGCAGATGCCCAAAGAGGACTATATGCGCTATTTTGAGGCCTTTGACCCTGTGGACTATGATCCGGCCCGATGGGCCAGGGCCGCCAGGAAGGCCGGGATGCAGTATGTGGTCCTGACGGCCAAGCACCACGACGGCTTCTGTTTGTTTGACAGCCAATACACCGATTTCAAATCCACCAATACCAGGCTGGGCCGGGATATTGTGGCGGATTTTGTCCAGGCTGTCCGGGCCGAGGGCCTGAAGGTGGGCCTGTATTTTTCCCTGCTGGACTGGTACCACGAGGACTACCCCCACTGCGGCGACCGGAACCACCCCATGCGGAACCATCCGGAGTACGGCAACGAGCACCGGAACTTTGACCGGTATCTGGACTTCATGCACGCCCAGGTGCGGGAGCTGTGCACCAATTACGGCAAGCTGGATCTTCTGTGGTTCGATTTCTCCTATGACGATTTGCGGGGGGAGGCCTGGCGGGCTTCGGAGTTGGCGGACATGGTGCGCACCCTGCAGCCGGGGATCATTCTCAATAACCGTCTGGAAGTCAGCGGCGAGGGCTATGGCTCCCTGGCGGCCTGCAGTCCCACACCCTACCACGGGGATTTCGTCAGCCCCGAGCAGATGATTCCGCCCAACGGCATCCAGGACGCCCCGGGCCGGGATCTGGTCTGGGAGGCCTGCGTCACCATGAACCGCAGCTGGGGGTACCACGCCACAGACCGCTTCTTCAAGCCGGCCCCCATGCTGATCAAAAAGCTGGTGGAGTGCGTCTCCAAGGGCGGCAACCTGCTTTTGAACGTCGGCCCCGACGCCCGGGGCAATATCCCGCCGGAATCCTTGGAGCGTCTGGCGGAAATCGGCCGGTGGATGGACAAAAACAGCGCCAGCATCTACGGCTGTGGCAAGGCAGGAATCGAAAAGCCGGACTACGGCCGGGTCACCCGAAACGGGAACCGCCTGTATTTCCATGTCTACGAAAACACCCTCGGCCCCCTGCCCCTGCTGGGCGTCCGGCGGGAGGACATCCGGAGTATCCGGTATCTGGCCACCGGGGCGGAGATTCCCATCTCCACCAGCTGGGTCCACAGCGATTACCCGCAGATCGTCTTTGCAGATCTGGGCCTCGATCCGGTGCTGCCGGATCAGACGGACACAGTCATTGAAGTGGAACTGAAAAAGGAAGGGAGCGAGACGCTTTGAAGCGATGGAATCAGGAGCCGGTACAGGCCGTGGTGCGGCCCGTGGCGGGCAAGTATCTGCAAACCCGGGTCTACCCGGACCGGACGCCGGTGGACGTCACCGTGGGCATGGGTGAAGACTGGACGCCCCTGGCCTGCAAAGAGGTCTGGGGCAAGGCGGTGAAGGCCGTCCTGGAGCAGGAATTGGACAGCTGCCTGTTCGATCTGACCGAGGCGGCGAAGCTGGGAGAGGCTGGCCTGTTTGCCGCCCTGGAGGGTGTCTACGGCGGCGCCTACAAGCTCAAATTCGCCCTTTCCGGCCGGTGTGAGCCGGAACTGGTCTGCTATGCCGGCGGGGAGGGCTGGACGGACGCGGCCTTGGAGAAGGCCGTAGTTCTGGCCCGGGGGATTTTGCAGGCGCGGAATCTGATCAACCTGCCTGCCAATCTGCTGACGCCCCTGGATTTTGCCGCAGCCCTGACAGATATGGCCCGGGGGCTCCCGGTGGAAGTCCAGGTCTATGACCGGGCGCAGCTGGAACGGCTGGGCCTCAACGCGCTGCTGGCTGTGGGCACCGCCAGCGGGAACGACCCGTGCCTGACGGTGCTGCGCTACACCGGCGCACCGGACAGCCGCGAGCGCCTGGGCTATGTGGGCAAGGGTGTCACCTGCGACACCGGCGGCTATTGCCTCAAGCCCGGCAAGTCCATGGAGGGCATGAAGGGCGATATGGCCGGCGGCGCCGCTGTGGCAGCGGCGGTCTGCGCCCTGGCGAAAAACAGCGTACCGGTCAACGTGACGGCGGTGATCCCCGCCTGCGAAAACCGCATCTCCAACCGGAGCCTGCTGCCGGGGGATGTGATCACCGGCCTGTCCGGCCAGACCATTGAGGTGCTGAACACCGACGCCGAGGGCCGGCTGATTCTCAGCGACGCCCTGACCTGGGCCGTCCGGCAGGAACACGCCACCCGCCTGGTGGATGTGGCCACCCTGACCGGGGCCATCTACGCCATGCTGGGCCATGTGGCCGCCGGTGTCATGGCCAACGACGATGCCTGGTATACCTGCCTGGAGACTGCCGCCGCCCGGTCCGGGGAGCGCTACTGGCGGATGCCTGCCTTCCCGGAATATGAGAAACTCATCGACAGCGACCTGGCGGATGTGCGCAACACCTCCAAGGACGGCTGCGGCGCCATCACGGCGGGCCTGTTCCTGAAGCGGTTTGTGGAGGAGCGGCCCTGGCTCCATCTGGACATCGCCGGAACCGCCGACAGCAAGAGTCCCATCTGGCAGCACCAGGTGGGCGGCGCCAACGGCGCGGCGGTTCCGACCCTCTACCATCTGGCCGCCGGCCTGGAGCATCGCTGATATGGCCCGCGTTCTGGAGGTCTGTGTGGACTCGGTGGAGTCCGCCCTGGCCGCTGCCCGGGGCGGCGCCACCCGGCTGGAGCTGTGCGCCAACCTGATTCTCGGCGGCACCACCCCCAGCCCGGCCCTGTTTGACGCCGTGCAGGCGGCCACGGGCCTGCCGGTCCATGTGCTGATCCGGCCCCGGTTCGGCGATTTTCTGTACACGGAATGGGAGTACCGGATCATGTGCCGGGAAGTGGAGGAATTCGCCCGCCGGGGGGCCAACGGCGTGGCCATCGGCGCTCTGCGGCCCGACGGAAGTCTGGATCCGGAGAAACTATCAGGCCTGATCGCTGCGGCAAAGGGCCTCCGTGTCACCCTTCACCGGGCTTTTGACGTCTGCCGGCATCCCATGGAGGCCCTGGAGCAGGCCGCCGGATTGGGCGTGGACACCGTCCTGACCTCCGGCCAGCAGGCCGACGCCTGGGCGGGCCGGGCGCTGATCGGGCAGCTGCTGGCGGCGGGCCGGGCGGAGATTCTCATCGGCGGCGGCGTCAACGCGGCGGTGATCCGGGACTTCCGGCAGCTTCTGCCGGAAGCGGAGGCCTTTCACCTCTCGGGCAAGCAGGTGCTGGAAAGCGGCATGACTTACCGCAATCCCGCCGTTTCCATGGGGCTGCCCGGCATCAGCGAATATCAGCTCTGGCGCACCGGCGAAGCCGCCGTCCGCCGGGCTGCGGACGCCCTGTGGGAGGATTGAAGATGGAACAAAAGCTGCAAGCCATCCGGACGGAGCTGCCCCGGGTCTGGGACGCCCTGTCCCGGTGCCTGGAAGGTCTGGAAGAGGAGGCGGCCCGCTGCCTGAGAACGGTTTACGCCGGACTCAGCGTCCACGACCTGACTGCCCTTCCCCCGGAGACGTTTCTGGGCTATGTGCAGGCGTCTCTGGACGCCCGGAGGGCCTTGCCCTATGCCGGAACCCTGCCGGAGGAATTGTTTTTCCAATATGTTCTGCCGCCCCGGGTCAACAACGAATTCCTGGACGGCAGCCGCAGCTGGCTCTACAGCCAATTGGCGCAGCGGGTCCGGGACAAGTCCATGACGGACGCCGCCCTGGAGGTCAACTTCTGGTGCTATGAACGGGCCACCTATCTGCCCACGGACGACCGCACCCTTGCGCCCCTGGGCATGTGCCGCCGCACCCGGGGCCGCTGCGGGGAGGAATCCACCCTGCTAGTGTCGGCCCTTCGGGCGGTCTGCATCCCGGCCCGGCAGTGCTACGCCCCCTACTGGGCCCACTGCGACGACAACCACGCCTGGGTGGAATTCTGGGCCGACGGCCAGTGGCACTACATGGGTGCCTGTGAGCCGGAACCGGAGCCCGACGCCGGGTGGTTCCCTTCCGCCGCCTCCCAGGCCATGCTGGTGCGCAGCCGCGTGCCGGATTTCCGGGCGGAGGACGGGTTCACCGTGGTCAACTCCACGGGGCGCTATGCGGATACGGTCCTGCTGCAGGTGCGGGTGACGTCGGGCGGAACGCCCCTGCCCGGCGCGGAGGTGCGGTTCCAGCTGGTCAACTACAGCCAGCTGCAGACCATCCACCGGGCCGTCACCGGCCCCGACGGCATGGCCAGTCTGGAAACGGGCCTGGGCTGTCTGATCGTCTCGGCCTGCCTGGACGGCCGGCTGACCGAGCGGTGGGTGGATGTCCGGAAGACCCGGGAAATGGAGCTGCGCCGGGAGGACGGTTTTGACCCCCTGACCCAGGAGTGGACGGACCGCTGGGAGCTGACGCCGCCCAGGGAGCGGATTCCCGCTGCCCCGTCAGAAAACCAGGCCCATGAGGCCCGGCTGTGCCGCTGCGAGGCCCTTCGGGCTGCCTATGAGGCCGGATTTGCCCCGGAAACGGACCGCTGGCTCCATTTGGCCCGGGGCAATCAGGCAGAAATTCAGCGGTTTTTGGCCCTTCCGGCCTATGACCCGGAGGACAAGGCGCTGCTCCTGTCCACCCTGGCGGAAAAGGACTTTGCCGACGTGACCTGTGAGACCCTGGAGCGCTTTCTCGCCGCCGCCCTGCCCTGGAAGGGGCAGTTTTCCACGGAATGCTGGCGGGACGAACTGCTGGCGCCCCGGGTGGAGCATGAGATGCTGCTGCCCATCCGCCAGGAGTTGCAGGCGATGCTGGCCGGGGAACACCTGTCCAACGGGCAGGATGTGCTGGACTGGATGGACAGCCATCTGCGCCGGGTTCCGGATCACGGCCTGGCCAACCGGCGTGGCAGCGCCGCGGGCTATGTCCGCCACGGCATCTGCCCGGCGGCGGAATGGGACATCCTGGCGGTGCAGATTTGCCGGGCTCTGGGGATTCCTGCCCGTCTGTGTCCGGTCACGGGCCGATTCCTCCCACCCCGGGAGCAAGACACGCCTGTGGTCTGCCTGACTCTGGTCACGACGGAACCGGAGCTTCGGGAGGAAGAGCACTTCACCCTGGCCCGGTGGGAGGGGGACGATTACCGGGTGCTGACTTTGGGGGGCCTGACCGTCTCCGGCAGCGTCCGGCTGTCCCTGCAGCCCGGTGCCTACAGCCTGATCACCTGCCGGCGGCAGATTGACGGCACCGCCAGCGCTTTGGTCCGGCGGTTTCTCCTGACTGGCAACCGGACGCTGGACTTGACCCTGGCGCCGGACCGAACGGCGGAGAAGCTGCAGTCCGTCCATCTCCCGGTGCCGGACGGCGCCCCGGCAGAGCTGACCGGGCCGTCCAAAACCGGCGCACTGCTGCTGTTCCTGCAGCCGGGAGCCGAGCCCACGGAACATCTGCTGCAGGAGCTGTTGGAACTGCGGGATGCCTGCAACCGGGGCGGCTGGCCCATCCGGCTGGCCATCTCCCGCCAGGAGGACCGGGGCAACGCCACCCTGGGCCGTGTTCTGGCCGCCCTGCCTCAAAGCGCCTGTTATGTCTGCCCGTCCGGCAGCCGGTTCGCCCTGCAGCACGCCATGGGTCTGGGGGACAGCCGCCTGCCTCTGGCCATCGCTCTGGACAGCCGCGGCCGGGGCCTCTGGGCCTTCGCCAATTACAACATCCGTACCGCCCACACGCTGCTGCGCATCGTGCAGCTGGCCGGCGCGGAAAGCCATCCCCTGCCAGCCGCTTCCGATTCAAAATCGGCGTCAAAAACTGACATCCATATAAATTGACACGTCCCCTGCTTTATGCTAAAATAGCGTCAAACCGATGGGTCCCATCGTCTGCCGGGTCTTCCCGGCAGATCCTGCGCGGGCATGGTGGAATTGGTAGACTCGGTGGATTTAGGTTCCACTGCCAAAAGCGTGCAGGTTCGAATCCTGTTGCCCGCACCAAACCAAGATAATCCGAACCTATTTCCAATCAGTGATAGGTTCGGATTATTGCTTTTCTTTGATCGCTACGAAGCCACCCATTTCAGCAACGGAGTGAAGCGCAGGCCACCGGGGAGACCGCCGAAAATTCTGTGTAATCGACAGGAGATGACAGTATGAATCCTGGC
>CAMBCW010000082.1 GCA_945864925.1 uncultured Clostridia bacterium | reverse complement strand
TGGAGCAGACTTTCTTTCAAACACACAGTGGCCTGCCCAGCAATGCGAACCAGATTGCCTTCTGCACAGAGAAAGCCCTGCAAACGCTGAGGTTTGAAAGAAGCTACATTGTAGGAGGCTGAGACATGAATCACAGCACCATCAAAGCGACCATTCTGCCAACGGTCATCCACCTGATCATGGACCGCTATCATCTGACCGAAGCGGAAACGCTGGACAAATTCTACCGCTCCGCCACGGGGCTGCTTTTGCAGACGATGAAACCGGTCTGTACGGCCAATCGCACAACTGCTTGTTTGGCCTGTATGTGCAGGAACAGGAAGAAGCCTGTCTACGATTTGACTACTGTTTTCTGAGATCTCAAAATGCCTGCAAACCCAGTATTTCCAATGGTTGCAGGAAATTCAATATTTTACGGCAAAGCCGGCACAAAACCCGCAAATCCGGCCATAAAACTCCGGCCAGGTTCTTTTGTTCAGCTAAGCTCTGCTTTGGCAAAGCTCCCCATGAATTTGCAAAAAGCAAATTCATGGGGAGCTTTTTGTATACGAATAGGATCGGCTAGACTGCTGCTCTGGATTAAGAATATATTGAATATTGCCAAATTATATGATATAATTACTTTATAATTTATGCAATAAGACCGACATGGAAGGCTCGGGTGAGGGAAACGATATTTTTTGCACACATTCGAGAAGATGGAAAAACGCAGACCGTAGAAGAGCATCTGGATGGAACTGCAGCACGCTGCGCGGAGTTTGCATCCCGGTTTGGAGAAGAACCGCGTGGAAGGATGCTGGGGTATGCCCATGACATCGGCAAGTGTTCGGAAGAATTCCAGCGGCGCCTGCACGGCGGCGCAAAGGTCGATCACGCGACGGCCGGAGCATTGGAATGCGCAAAAGCGGGGGAGGATCTGGCGGCATGCTGCGTTGTGGGGCACCACGGAGGACTGCCGGACTTTGGCAATCCCCGCTCGGATCGTGCTGGTGCGCCAAGTTGCGTTGGGCGGCTCAAAAAGGGGCTTGGCGGCGGAATTCCAAAGTGTTTCTGGAGCGGGACGCTGCCACGCCCCGGAACACCACCGGCCTTTCGGGATTCTTTTTCCCTGTCTCTCTGGACGCGGATGCTGTATTCCTGCCTGGTAGATGCGGACTTCCTCGATACGGAAGCGTTTATGTCGGATAGTTCCGGCAATCGCGGTCAGTATGACTCCCTACCGGTGCTGCTGGACAGGCTGAACACTTATACGCGGGCATGGTTTCCCGCCAAAACAGAGCTGAACCAAAATCGGTGCGATATTTTGAACCAGTGTCTGGACGCCGCTGCGCAGCCACGGGGGGTCTACTCCCTCACGGTTCCAACAGGCGGCGGGAAAACCGTGTCCTCTCTGGCTTTTGCGCTGAAGCATGCCGTGGAAAACGGACTGGACCGGGTCATTTATGTGATCCCCTATACGTCCATCATTGAGCAGAATGCGGCCGTGTTTCGCTCCATTCTGGGGGAGCGCAACGTGGTGGAGCATCACAGCGGCGTTCGGATGGATGACGAGGATGAGACAAATCCTGCCAACGTGTTTCGGCGGCTGGCCTCAGAAAACTGGGATGCCCCTGTGATCGTTACGACCTCGGTACAGTTTTTCGAATCCCTCTATTCCAATCGTCCGTCGCAATGCAGAAAGCTGCACAACATGGCCAACAGCGTGATCATTTTTGATGAGGCGCAGATGCTGCCGGCCTGTCACCTGAAGCCCTGCATCGGCGCCATGGCCAATCTGACGGCGTATTTTCGCTCCACGGTTGTACTATGTACCGCGACCCAGCCGGTGCTGACGGATTTGATTCAAGCCTTTTGCCCGGAACTGCAGATCAAAGAGATATGCCCTCAAGTGGCGGACTACTTTCAAAAATTCCGAAGGGTGACATACCGCAATGGCGGGACGTATTCCGACGAAGAGCTGGCATCGGAGCTGCGCCGGCAAAATCAGGTGCTCTGCATTGTAAACACCCGAAAGGCGGCGCAGAAGCTTTATGAACTGCTTCCCCCGGAGGGGAGCTATCACCTGTCCACCCTGATGTATCCCGCCCACCGGAAGTCGGTGCTGGATACGATCCGACAGCGTCTGAAAGACGGATTTTCCTGTCGGGTGGTGTCCACCTCGTTGATCGAAGCCGGCGTGGATGTGGATTTTCCGGCAGTGTACCGGGAGCTGGCCGGTCTGGACTCCATTGCCCAGGCTGCCGGGCGCTGCAACCGGGAGGGAAAATGCGCAGCGGATGACAGCATCGTTACTTATTTTGAATCAGAGACTCCCGTCCCGCTCCTGCAGCGGATCAATATCCGCGCAGCCCAGGAAGCGCTCCAGGGGGATCGCGACCCGGGCAGCCCGGATACCATGCGGCGATATTTCACCGCCTTGCGATCTCTGATTGGCGACCAGATGGACAAGTCCCAGGCGGTGAAACACCTGCGGGAGGGGATCAGTGGGTGCCTCCTTCCCTTTGAAACCGTTGCAAAGAACTTCCATTTGATCGATCAGGCGGCCTGTACGGTTTATATTCCCGTGGGGGAAGGGGTTGAAGCATGTCAGCCGCTCTTGGACGGAACGGCGACAAGAGAAGATTACCGCCAGGCCGGACAGTACTGCGTCAGCGTCTATGCCCAGCATTACCTCGCTCTGGCAGACACCGGGGATATCCTGCCGCTGACCGACTCAAGCGCGGTTCTGACTAATCTGAGCTTGTACGACCCGGAAATGGGGCTGTCTTTGCAAGTCGACCCGGGAAAAGCGGAATTCATCTAAGTGTCCGGTTTATAGCCCTGTATTTGTGTTATCATACTGCCATCCACAACGAAAGGAGAATGCCTATGTCTGTTTCCGTTGAAGTCTGGGGCGATTACGCCTGCTTCTCCAGGCCGGAAATGAAGGTGGAGCGGGTTAGTTATGACGTGATGATGCCGTCCGCTGCCCGGGGGCTGCTGGACGCGGTCTTCTGGCACCCCGGTCTGCGCTGGGTCGTGGATCGGATTCATGTCTGCGCGCCCGTTCGCTTCACTAACATCCGGCGCAACGAGGTGAAGGACACCATCAGCGCCCGAAAAGCACAGACCGTCATGGAAAAAGGCGGCGAGCTGTATCTGGCGACCCCGGACAGCATCCAGCAGCGCGCCGCCATGGTGCTGCGGGATGTGCACTATGTCATCGACGCTCATTTTGAGATGACGGCCAAGGCAGCACCCTCAGACAATCCCGGGAAGTTCCAGGATATCATGCGCCGCCGTCTGGAGAAAGGGCAGTTCTATCACCAGCCCTGTTTCGGCGTCCGGGAGTTTCCGGCACAGTTCAAGCCCTGCACCGCGCTTCCGCCCTGCCCGGAGGAGCTGCTGGGAGAAAAGGACCTGGGCTGGATGCTGCTGGATCTGGACTACTCCGACCCGGAGCACATCACGCCCCACTTTTTCCGAGCCGCTCTGCGTGACGGCGTGCTGGAGGTGCCGCCCATGGACAGCGAGGAGGTGCGGACATGATTTTGCAGGCATTGACCAGGCTGTTTGAAGACCTGGCACAGCAGGAGAAGATTGCCCGCCCCGGGTGGAGTCCTGCGAAAATCAGCTATGCCCTGTGCCTGGATGAAGGGGGCGGGCTGGAATACGTTGTGCCGCTGCTTTCTGAAGTGCAGGCGGGGAGGAAAACCCAGCTGCGTCCGGCGCCCATGGAGCTGCCCACCCCAGTCACCCGTACCGTTGGCATCCTGCCCAATTTTCTCTGGGACAATTCCAGTTATCTGCTGGGCGTGGATGAAAAGGGCAAGCCGGAACGCAGCCGTTCCTGCTTCCAAGCCTGTGCCCAACTGCACCATCAGCTTCTGGATGATGTTTTTTCCACGGCGGCAAAGGCAATTCTGTCCTTCTTTGATTCCTGGCAGCCGGAGCTTGCGCAGGAACACGCCGCCTTGAAAGACTGCTGGCAGGATCTGATGAAGGGTGCAAATCTAGTCTTTCGCGTGGACGGCATGTTCGCCCAGGAAGACCCTCTGATCCGTTCGGCATGGAACTCCTATTATGGGAATGTAAGCGGAGAAAAGCAGCAATGCCTTGTAACCGGCAATCTGGACGTTGCAGAGCCTGTGCACCCCGCTGTGAAAGGCGTTGCCGGTGCCCAATCCAGCGGCGCGGCGCTGGTATCCTTCAACGCGCCGGCCTTTTGCTCCTACGGCAAGGAACAGAGCCTCAATGCGCCTGTGGGAAAGTACGCAGCCTTTGCCTATACCGCTGCACTCAACTACTTATTGGCCGATCGGGATAACGTCCATCGCATCGGAGATACCACCGTCGTCTGCTGGGCGGAGGGGGCGGAGCCGCAGTACAATCTGTTTGCCGGCTTTTCCATCTTCGGCGACAGCCCACCGGAAACCATCTCCGCCGACGATCTGCGCGCCGCATTGAACAATCTGGCCCAGGGGCTTGCCTGTGAGGAGCTGAAGCTCGATCCCAGCCGCCCCTTCTATATCCTGGGCCTGTCGCCCAACGCCGCAAGGCTTTCTGTCCGTTTTTTCTATCGGAATTCTTTTGGTGAGCTGATGCGCAATGTGAATGCCCACCACGACCGGCTGGAGATCGTGGGCAGACCCCATTCTATGATGCCCCTGTGGGCGCTGCTTCGGGAAACCGTCAATCTGAACACCACCGACAAATCCCGCAGCCCGGTGCTGGCCGGCGCCGTGGCGCGGGCTGTCTTTACGGGAAGCGCCTATCCCGCGTCCTTGCTGGATGCCGTCATGCTGCGCATCCGCGCGGAACGGGAGATCACCCCCGGCCGGGCGGCGATTCTGAAGGCCTATTATCTGAAAAACGAACACCCAGACTGTCCGAAGGAGGTTTTGACCGTGAGCCTGAACCAAGCCAGCACCAATATTCCCTACACCCTGGGGCGCCTGTTTGCCGTATATGAAGCGGTGCAGGAGAGCGCGAATCCCGGCATCAACGCAACCATCAAGGATAAATACTTCAATTCCGCCGCCGCGACGCCCGGCATGATTTTCCCAATCCTGGATCAGTTGTGCCAGAAGCATCTGCGCAAGCTGGACGCCGGTTTCCGCATTTCTTACGACCGCCAGATCGGCCAGATCAAGGATGTCCTGGGTGAAACCTATCCCGTCCGTCTGTCCCTGCCGGAACAGGGCTCGTTTAATCTGGGCTACTACCATCAGAAGCAATTCCGCTACACAAAAAAGGAGGAAAAATAACATGGGAATCATTCAAAACCGGTATGAATTTGTGATTTTCTTCGATGTGGAAAACGGCAATCCCAACGGCGACCCGGACGCCGGAAATATGCCCCGGATCGACCCCGAAACCGGCTACGGCCTGGTGACGGATGTGTGCCTGAAGCGGAAAATCCGCAACTATGTGGAAACGGTGAAGGAAGCAGAATCCGGCTACCGGATTTATGTGAAGGACAACGTTCCGCTGAACCGCAGCGACGCGGAGGCCTGCGCCTATGTGGGTGTGGACCCTGCCAAGCTGAAGGAAGCAAAGAAAAAAGACGCCAATCTCGATGAGAAAATCCGGGACTTCATGTGCTCCAATTTCTTTGACATCCGCACCTTCGGCGCTGTTATGACCACTTTTGTTAAGGGGGCGCTGAACTGCGGTCAGGTTCGCGGGCCTGTGCAGCTTGGATTTGCCCGCAGTGTCGATCCCATTGTGCCCCAGGAAGTGACGATCACCCGCGTTGCCATCACCACGGAAGCAGACGCGGAAAAGAAGGGCACGGAGATGGGCAGAAAATACATTGTCCCCTACGCGCTGTACCGGGCCGAGGGCTACATCTCCGCCAATCTGGCGCGGAAGACCACCGGCTTCTCGGAGGAAGACCTGGAGCTGCTGTGGCAGGCCATTTTGAATATGTTTGAGCTGGATCATTCGGCCGCCCGGGGTAAGATGTCCGTGCGGGAGCTAATCGTATTCCGTCATGATTCGGAATTGGGCAACGCACCGGCCTACAAGCTCTTCGATCTGGTCAAGACGCAGCGCAATCCCGGTGTGGTCGCCCCCAGAGCCTACTCTGATTACCAGCTCAGCGTAGAGGAGGAGAAGCTCCCCGACGGCGTCACCTGTATCCGCATGGGGTGATCTATTCCGAGGAGGATTTCCTCCAACTGTCCGGGCTGCAGCACTTTGCATTCTGCCGACGGCAATGGGCGCTGATCCATGTCGAGAATCAGTGGGCGGAGAACTACCGCACAGTGGATGGCGCACTGCTGCACGAAAAAGCCCACGACCGGCAATCCGAGGAAAGCCGGGGTGATCTGCTGATCAAACGCGGCGTCAGCGTTTATTCCGCCGCGCTGGGGATTTCGGGACAATGCGACGTACTGGAATACCACCGCAGCCAGGACGGCATTCCCCTTCCCGGCAAGGAGGGGTTATGGACGCCCTATCCGGTGGAATATAAACGTGGGGAACCAAAAGAAGGGAACGCCGACGCTCTGCAGCTCTGCGCGCAGGCCATGTGTCTGGAAGCCATGCTGTGCTGTGAGATTCCGGAAGGTGCGCTGTATTACGGCCAGACCCGGCGGCGGGAACGCATTTCTTTTACAGAGGAACTGCGCACCCAGGTGAAGGATTTGTTGGCACAGATGCACGAGCTGAGTCAAAGAGGACATACGCCCAGGGTGAAGCCGACAAAAGCCTGTAACGCCTGCTCTCTGAAGGAGATGTGCCTACCCAGGCTCTTGAAAAACCGTTCCGTATCAGCCTACCTGAAAGCCGCCATGGAGGAAACGCCATGAAGAAACTGCTGAATACGCTGTTTGTGACCTCAGAAGATGTGTATCTTTCTCTGGAAGGCGAAAATGTCCTGGCGAACAAGGCGCAGCAGGTTGTTGCGCGGTACCCGCTGCACACGCTGCAGACAATCGTCAGCTTTTCCTACGCCGGCGCGTCTCCGGCACTGATGGGCGCGTGCGCAGAGCGGGGCGTCGGATTGGCGTTCTGCACGCCCAGGGGGCGGTTCCTGGCGCGGGTTTGCGGGGAAACCGGAGGAAATGTCCTTCTTCGTCGGGAACAGTACCGCATTGCCAACGACGGCCAGCGCAGCTGTTTCATCGCCCGGAATATGATTTTCGGAAAGCTCAGCAACGCTGCTGCAAGCCTTCAACGCACCTTGCGGGATCACGCGCCGAGGGTGACAGACTGCGGCCTGGAGGATGCAGCCCGGCAGATCAAGGAACTGCTGCCCCTTGTGCTGGACATCACTGATCTGGAAGCCCTGCGTGGGTTGGAGGGAGTTGGCGCGGCAGCTTACTTCGGCGTGTTTGACCATCTGCTGCTGAGCCGCAAGGAGGATTTTTCCTTCCGTGGACGCAGCCGCAGGCCGCCTCTTGACCGCGTAAACGCCATGCTGTCTTTTGCGTACAGCCTTCTGGCGCACGATTGTGCCAGCGCACTGGAAAGCGTTGGCCTGGATTCTTATGTTGGATTTCTGCACCGGGATCGGCCTGGCAGGACTTCTCTGGCCCTGGATTTGATGGAGGAATTGCGTCCGTGTATGGCCGACCGTTTTGTGCTGACGCTGGTCAATAATCGCATGGTCAAGCCGGAGGACTTTCAAACTCAGGACAGCGGCGCGGTTCTGCTGACGGACGAAGGACGCAAAAAATTCCTGAAAGCATGGCAGGAGCGCAAACGGGATATGCTGACCCATCCATTCCTGAGCGAAAAGATGAACTGGGGTATGATTCCTTACATTCAGGCGCTGCTGCTCGCGCGATATCTCCGCGGAGATCTGGACGCTTACCCACCTTTTTTATGGAAGTGAGGATATGTTGGTACTGATTACTTATGATGTAAACACGGAAGATACCGCCGGAAGGAAGCGCCTGCGGCAAATTGCGAAGAAGTGCGTGGACTACGGACAGCGCGTACAAAACTCTGTGTTTGAATGTCTGTTGGACGCCGGGCAATGCCGCAGCCTGCAAGCGAAGCTGGTGTCTATTATGGACCCGGAAAAGGACAGCCTTCGCTTTTATTATTTGGGGAATCAGTATGAAAAAAAGGTGGAACACTTTGGCTGCAAGACCACCTATCAGCCGGAAGACACGTTGATGATCTAGCTGCGAAGTGCAAGCAAACAGGTTTTTCCCGGCAAGTTCGCACCGGTTTTTGAGGGAAAAACCTGCGGCACGTTTCATGCCCAGCGATTCTGGCACGGCGTTTTTCCAAAATATGTTAGATAATTGAATGATTATTGACGAAGATAAACGTACAATTTGTACATCTTTGCTGTCGCTCCCCCCACGGGGAGCGTGGATTGAAATCAAACCAGGCGATTAGGAACAAAGAAATAATAAGTCGCTCCCCCCACGGGGAGCGTGGATTGAAATCCCCTATTTTTGATACACTTATATATGGAAAAATGTCGCTCCCCCCACGGGGAGCGTGGATTGAAATATGCGTTGAATTACAACTACATCAATGCGGAAAGTCGCTCCCCCCACGGGGAGCGTGGATTGAAATCGAATCCAGCCAATGCCCTCTCCAATTGTAACAAGTCGCTCCCCCCACGGGGAGCGTGGATTGAAATCTTTTCGGCGGGCTTTTCCGCATCTTCCATCATAGTCGCTCCCCCCACGGGGAGCGTGGATTGAAATCATAACCTTTTTAGCGCAGGCCTCATCCAGACAGGTCGCTCCCCCACGGGGAGCGTGGATTGAAATTCCCAGGGGAGCGACAGCGTGCCGCTGTCCACCGTCGCTCCCCCCACGGGGAGCGTGGATTGAAATCAGCGTCCCCGACGCCCAAAAGCCACAACCCACGTCGCTCCCCCCACGGGGAGCGTGGATTGAAATTTCGACACGAAGAATGTGTTGATGGAATAGTCCTGGTCGCTCCCCCCACGGGGAGCGTGGATTGAAATTCGATGTCCTTGCCAGCAAGCGCAAAGACAGCGTCGTCGCTCCCCCCACGGGGAGCGTGGATTGAAATATGTGCGCCGCATCCAGGGCATTGATGAGCCGCGTCGCTCCCCCCACGGGGAGCGTGGATTGAAATCTGGCTGCAGTGGCCGGGGAAAATCCACTGCTCCCGTCGCTCCCCCTGCGGGGAGCGTGGATTGAAATTATCATGGGGGCTGCAAGGCGGGGCCGGTAGTCATCGCTCCCCTCACGGGGAGCGACCGTCGGTGACTATGACGGCATTCAGGTAGTCAATGTCCTGAATTGGCTGCTGGAAGAACAATAAGAAATGCATTCAGACCAAGTTCGGAGAAAACCCGGTTTGACTGCTCTGACTACTATTTGACTACTGTTTTTCCAAAACCCCAAAATGCCCGCAAACCCAGTATTTTCAACGGTTAACCGGTACGAAACCCGCAAAGCCTTGATATGACTGCATTTCCTCAGATCGGGCCATAAAACTCCGACTCTGAAGGTCGCACGTTCGAATCGTGTCAGGCGTACCAAAAACCACCGTAAATTTTGATTTTACGGTGGTTTTTGATTCCACAAAATCCGGGAACGGAAAGCAGACCGTCGAAGTATAGTTTGCGTTTTTCAGGAGAATTGTGCGGCGCAAAGGATTTTTGCGTGACAAATCCGCCGGTTTTTGCGAGAATAGAGGCGAGGTGAGCGCCATGGCAAACGTGGGAAAACAGATCAAAAAACTCCGGATGGCACGGAGTATGACCCAGGACGATCTGGCGGAGCGGCTGTTCGTCAGCCGCCAGACAGTCTCGAATTACGAAACGGGGGTATCACTTAGATAAAGATACCACACTAATCCCACGCTGACTTTTGCTCAACCGATACAGCCGGAGGGCTGGATAACAAGA
>CAMBCW010000081.1 GCA_945864925.1 uncultured Clostridia bacterium | reverse complement strand
GCTTGCTACAGAAGAAGCGCTTAATGCCTCCGTGGAAGACCTCAATCTGGTTGGGTTGGTGGTGGACAATGCCGACACACTTTCCAAGGTTGCAGGATTGGTCCGGGAGATCGGTACCGTCACGGCGGAAAGCGGCGATGCGATCCAGGCCGCCCGTAAAGCGTATGACGCCCTCGGCGAAACGCTTCGGCCTGTCTTCGACAAGGCATATCCCGAACTGATCGAGGCGCTGATCAACGCGGAGAATGCGTACAAGCAGATTCAGGACGAAGAAGCTGCCAAGCAGGCTGCCGCCGCAGTGGACGAACTGATTGAAGCCCTTCCCGACCCGGAGAAGATTTCCCGCAGCGACAAGGAAGCTCTGGATGAGGCGCTGAAGGCTTACGAAAACCTGTCCGATGCAGCAAAGCAGTATGTCACTAAGTACGGCAAGCTGGTTGCCTGCAAGGCGGCTTACGACAAGCTGGTCAATACGACGCCTGTCACACCTTCCAAGCCCAGCACCACCACGCCCACCGAGCCTGCGGACACCGTGAGCTATACCGACGTTGCCAAGAGCGACTGGTTCTATGACTCGGTGCTGTATGTCAGCGAAAAGGGCCTCATGACCGGCACCGGCGCGAACAGCTTCTCCCCCAACGTCTCCACCACCAGAGGCATGATCGTGACGATCCTGGCCAGACTGGAGGGCGTGGACACCAACAAGGGCGGCACCTGGTACGAAGCCGGACAGAAGTGGGCCATGGAGAACGGAATCTCCGACGGCACCAGCATGACCGGTGAGATGACCCGTGAGCAGCTGGCGACGATCCTGTACCGCTATGCGAAAAACAAGGGGTATGACGTCAGCAAGTCCAACAGTCTCGGCAGCTTCACAGATTCCGGCAAGGTATCCGACTGGGCGCAGGAGGCCATGCAGTGGGCCAACGCGGAAGGTCTGATCAACGGCAAGGGCGCTGGCCTGCTCGATCCGCAGGGCAAGGCCACCCGTGCCGAAACCGCCGCGATCCTCATGCGATTCATGAAAAACGTAGCAAAACTTGACGATTAACCACCCATACGGCGTCCCCGCCGCGCGCTTTTGCGCGGCGGGGCATCGCCCTATCTATGACCGGCTTGTTCCGGCACCAATTTTTCCATTCAGAATGGTTATAAGGGGGATATTCCTATGACCCACAAACCGATCAGACGCCTCCTGGCGCTCCTGATAGTATGCACCATGATGTTCAGCCTCCTGGCCGTCTCCGCCTCGGCAGAAGATACGACCACCGGGCCTGAAATCAAACTGGTGAACACAGCGGAGGGAACTCTGAAAAAAGGAGATACCTTTACTGTGGAAGTACGGTTCCCAAGCAATGAAGAATTCTCCAACTTTGAGTTCTACTTCGAGTTCGATTTAGCGGTTTTCAAGCTTAAGAAAGTTAACACAACCTATCAAGCAGAACTTGCCGATGGGACTGTGATGGAGCTGCCCTATATTTCAAATCTCGTTGTAACACCCAATCTGAATGCTTTCATCGATGGAACCACCAACAAGACCTATGGCGGAGCCATTGCATCCGCAACGGCGGAATCTAACACGAAAGCATCCAAAGGCATCCTGTTCACCATGGAATTTGAAGCCCTGACATGCGGTGCTGATCCGGTGAACATCTCCATCTACAATCAGAAATTCCAAAAAAGCACCGGCCTTTCGACTTTTGAGGACATCCATCCGGTGATCACCCCTGCGCAGATCACAGTTCCACACACGATGACTAAAACAGATGCCAAAGAAGCCACCTGCACAGAGGCAGGCAACAGCGAATACTACGTCTGCTCCGGCTGTGAAAAATGGTTTTCTGACGCAGACGGCAAAAATGAGATTGTCGATCATGGCAGTGTCGTGATTCCCGCAACAGGCCACACCGCAGGTGAGACCTGGCAGCATGATGATAGAAACCACTGGCACATCTGTGAGACCTGCAAGGAGCCTGTCGATAAAACGGCGCACAGCGGCGGTACGGCCACCTGTACGGCAAAGCCTGTCTGCGAAGTCTGCAAGAAAGCATACGGCAGCACCCTTGCACACAACTATGTGGAGAAGTACAACGCAAACCAGCACTGGAAAGAGTGTTCTGTCTGCGGTGCAATCGATCCCGACCATCCCAAGAAAGCCCATACGTTTGGTGAATGGGAGACCGTGAAGGATTCCACCTGCACGGCAACCGGCACGAAGCAGCGCAAATGCAACGACTGTGCGTATGTCGAACAAGCCACCATTGAGATGAAAGCGCATACGCTGGTTCACCATGCGGCGAAAGCCGCAACCTGCGAAGCTCCCGGTAATTATGAATACTGGGCATGCAGTGTCTGCGGCGCGAAATTCAGCGACGCGGCAGGTACGAAGACAACCACCGACGACGAGATCGTGATTCCCGCCCTGGATCATAAATGGGGAACGCCCTCCTACACATGGAACGGATATGCGTCCTGCACGGCGGAACGTGTCTGCACCAGGGACGGCAGTCATAAGGAGACGGAGACGGCAGCGGCCACTTCTTCCGTAACGAAGGAAGCGACCTGCACGGAGACGGGCGTCCGCACCTATACCGCCTCGTTTGACAACGACGCGTTTACAACGCAGACCAAAACCGAGGACATTCCCGCCCTGGGTCACGACTGGGGCGAATGGGCCGTGGAAAACGGCGTGATGACCCGGCATTGCTCCCGCTGTGAAGCGACGGATACCAAAACCTCGGTGACGGTGAACTTCACCGCCAAGGATGGCCCCTTTACTTATGACGGTCAGGCACATCCTCTGTCCTACTATGTCAACGCCGCCACCGTCAATGGCAGCACCTATACCCTCGGCGATCAGGCAGCCACGCTGGACGGCACCACGGTGAAAGACGCCCAGACCTATACCGTCACAGCTACTTATGAGGACGAGACAAGCTACGGCACGGCGTCCGTCACCTTCACCATCCGGCCGAAGACCATCGACCTGTCCGGCTGGACCTGGAACTATTCCACAGCGTTCACCTATGACGGCAATCAAAAAACCGTCGCCCTGAATGCTGCCAACGAAGGGCTCAGTCTTGTGAATGTGACATATGCGAATGCGGCCCACACCAACGCCGGTACCTATACGGCCACGGCGACCTGCACTCTGAAAGACACGGCTAACTACCAGCTCAGTGGCACGATTCCCTCCCAGCCCTGGACCATTGAGAAGGAAACCGTGACGCTGCCTACTGCCGTGGGTAATCTGAAGTACAACGGCGGCAAACAGACCGGCGTTCCTGGCGGGAACCTGTACACCGTCACCGGCGGCACAGGAACCAACGCAGTCAGCTACACCGCCACCGTCAGCCTGAATGACAAGGTCAACTACAGATGGAGCGATCTGACCGGAACGGACGAATCCGATGACCGGACGATCCCCTGGTCCATTGCCAAGGCAGACGCCATGTCGCTGACTGGAAGCAAGAGCTTGCTCTACTCCAGTCAAGAGACGCAGACCATCACCGCCGCCGACGTGTCCTCTGTTGCCGGTGTAACGCTGACAAACCTGACTGTCTCCGGTGACAGCAGCATTCTGGCCAGCGCGGAACTGAAAGATAGCACTGTGACCTATACGCTCGGCAATCTCTCCAAGACCGACGCGGGCAAAACCGCCGTCCTGACCATCACCTTCAGCAGCACAAACTATGAAGACAGCACCTACGTTCTGACCATCAAGGTCATGGACAAGGCCGACGTCAGCGGCAGCATCACCTTCCCGGACGGCTCCGCTGTTTACACCGGTGTGCAGCAGACCTATGAGACTGCCCAGTACAACGGTGAGGCTTATGCGAACTTCACCTATTCCTATTCCGCTGCTCCCATCAACGCCGGGACCTACACCGTCACCGCCACCTATGAGGATGAGACGAGCTACGGAACCAAGACCGCGACCTTCACTATCAACCCCGCCCAGCTGACCGTCACCGGCGGCACCGTGACCGAAAAAACCTATGACGGCTCCACCGCCGCCACGGTCACCAAAGTCACCTTCTCCGGTCTGGTCAACAGCGAGACCCTGAAAGCCTCCGATTACACCGTATCCAACGCAGCCTTTGGCAACGCCAACGCCGGAGCGGACAAGACCGTCACCTTCACCGTGGCTCTGGCGGATTCCGTGAGCAACTACACCCTGGGGACCACCCCCAACGGCAGCGCCCAGGGAACCATCACACCCAGGTCCATCACCGTAACGGTTTCTGACATTCCCGACCAGACCTATACCGGCAGCGCCCCGAAGCCCGCCGTGACGGTTTCCGCCACGGGTACGGTCAACGGCTATGAATTGGTGAAGGATGTGGATTACACCGTCTCCTATACCAGCAACACCAACGCTGGCACGGCCACGGCCACCGTCACTGCCAAGAGCGGCAGCAACTACACCTTTGCAGCCGTTTCCAAGAGCTTCACCATCCAGAAGGGTGTCCTGGCGGTCTCCGCCGAGAACCTGACTGTGACCTACACCGGCACGGATCTGGAGGCCTCCGCGATTAAGGGTACGGCCTCCTTCAACGGCAAGACCGTCCCCGGCACCTGGAGCTGGGTCACAGCCCCCGGCGTCACGGTCAATGGCTCTCCCTATACCGCCACGGTGAAATTCACGCCGGAAGATACCGTGAATTTTGACGCGGTGGTAAAGGAGATCACCGTCACCATTACCAAGGCCGATCCCACCGGAAAGCCTGCCTATACGCTCATCACCACCAGCGGCAAGACCCTGGCCGACGCAAATCTGGGTCTTGGCACCCTGCCGGAGGGCGGCACGGTGGTCTGGGTTGACGCAGATGGGAATGTGCTGCCTGACGATACCACCGTTGAGGCCAATAAGTCCTACACCTGGCGGTATACGCCCGCTGACACGGCCAACTACAACGAGATCACCGGCAGCGTGACGCTCTACACCTACTATGAACGCCCTGTCACACCTTCCAAGCCCAGCACCACCACCGCGCCTGCGGAAACCGTGAGCTATACCGACGTTGCCAAGAGCGACTGGTTCTATGACTCGGTGCTGTATGTCAGCGAAAAGGGCCTCATGACCGGCACCGGCGCGAACAGCTTCTCCCCCAACGTCTCCACCACCAGAGGCATGATCGTGACGATCCTGGCCAGACTGGAGGGCGTGGACACCAACAAGGGCGGCACCTGGTACGAAGCCGGACAGAAGTGGGCCATGGAGAACGGAATCTCCGACGGCACCAGCATGACCGGTGAGATGACCCGTGAGCAGCTGGCGACGATCCTGTACCGCTATGCGAAAAACAAGGGGTATGACGTCAGCAAGTCCAACAGTCTCGGCAGCTTCACAGATTCCGGCAAGGTATCCGACTGGGCGCAGGAGGCCATGCAGTGGGCCAACGCGGAAGGTCTGATCAACGGCAAGGGCGCTGGCCTGCTCGATCCGCAGGGCAAGGCCACCCGTGCCGAAACCGCCGCGATCCTCATGCGCTTCATGAAAAACGTAGCAAAACTCGACAATTAACCACCTATATGGCGTCGCCGCCGTGCATTTTTGTGCGGCGGGGCATCGCCGTGTTTATGTCCGGTATGCACCGGCTCCAATTTTGCACGGACACAACTGGAAAATCGAGCGGTCTAAACCTGAAAACGGGCGTAAAACCGCGCGGTTGATCTGTGTCTGATCAGGGGGAACAGGAAAAACGTATGAAACAGTTTTTGTCTCAACGGAAGTGGCTGACTTCCGTGGTGTGCGTCCTGCTTTCGGTGGCACTGCTGACCAGCGTGTGCCTGCCGATTCTCGGGATGCGCACCGTTGAGCCGGAGAATCCAATCTTGCAGGCACAGGCGCAGGACATCGAGGTTTTGCAGGCCGGCAGCTCTCCTGCCGGTTCCGGCAATGGAGAAACCGGCAGCGCGGAGGGCTCCGGCTCCGGCGGGCAGGCAGAATCAGACCGGGAGGGAGAGCAGGAGACGCCCGACCCGGAAGAACCGGAGCAGCAGGAGCCGGGCCGGGACAGCCAACAGGAACAGCCCCAGGAATCCCCTGTCCTTCAGGAGCTTTCTGAAGCGTCCATCGGGACGGACACCAATCTCAATCAGGGAGAAGACGGGGAGAACGCCGGTAACGAAGGCGCGGTGGATGAAAATCTGTCTGCCGCAGATCTGGATTTGGGCGCGGTACTGACCTGGTACAAATACGGCTCCCAAGCCGCGTCCATGGTATGCGCTCCCGGTGAAGCGGTCGGAAAGCGTGTGCTGCTGGTCCAGCTGGACGACGGCAAGCTCCGCTACGATCTCGATTTGACCGGTATGGACGCCGAAGACGCGGAAATCACCGGCGTTCAGTTCGCGGAAGGAAACGGCATCCCGGAGGACGTCAGCCTCCGCGGCACCGTGAACCTATCCCTCCCGGACGGAGCGGAATACCGCAATTATATATTCCTTGTGCAGGTACACGCGCTGCAGCAGACGCCCGACGGGGAAACCGTGGAAACCGATTTGGAGTTCACCTTTATCCTCCGGCTGGAGAGCGGCATCGACCTGGACCTTCAGCTGAATTGGCAGCCGGATGGACAAGCAACCTGCACCGCAAATGGTTCCGTCCGCCGCACGGTCAAGCGCGACGAATTGAATGAAGGCATGTTTGCCTATGACCTGGAGTTCCTGGGTGACAGCGCCGGGGACGCTGAAATTCTTTCCGCAGAATACTGGACAACAGACGGAGAGCGCGGCACACTCTCTCAAAGCGGAGACCTTCAGATGGCGGCGGCAGATGGTCAGGAACAGGAAACCTATTACATTTCCGTCACAGCCCGTGTCGCCCTCGGACAGCAAACCTACAGCGACACGATCAGCTATACATTTGTCATCACCTATGAAGACGGCCTGGATCTGCAGCTGCTGTTCACCTGGTATGAAAAGAGTGTCACAGCAGTCCAAACGCAATGTGAGGCCAATGAACGCACGACGATTTCCATCAAACACAATCAGCTGTCAAACGGGGAGCTTCTCTACACCCTGGCGCTGGACGGAAACAGTGCGGAGGATGCGCAGATCGTTTCTGCCAGCTGCAACGGGACACAGCTCAGTCAGGCCTCCGGTTCTCTGAAGCTGGAAGCCGGCAGCGCAGGCGAGGCAATGGTCTATACGATCCTTGTCATGGCAAAGGTCCAGGAAAAAGGCGTGACATTTACGATCACCATTCGCTATTCCGGCGACGTCAGCCTGGAAATGCGCTACAGCATTGTGGAGGACGGGACCGTAAAGCCATGTACGATTACTTGTGAAAATAAGAAAACGGTAGCGGCAGAGCCGGTCTATGACGATCAGCTGACAGATGGGCAATTCAGCTATCAGCTGCTGTTGAACGGAGAGGACGCGGATGGCGTTCAGATCGATTCTGTGAAGTGCTATCAGACCGGGAATTTCCTGACCAGCACGCTGGGCGCGCCGGATGGCAGCGTCACGCTTTTGCTGAACGGAGGGAAAACCGGCGATAACGTCTTTACCGTGACGGCCTCCGGCACCGGTGGAGACAGCTACACGTTTACCATCAATATACCCTATAAGCATAAGGGCGAGGACCTTGTGCAGATCAGGACCAATCTGCTCGATGGCGATACGGTCACAAACGGGCAGGAAGTCAATCTGACCGTGGAAGCCTGGACCGAGGACGAACAGCACAACGTAACCGGCCATATTACAGCCAGCGGAACGGACACAAAGCTGATCGTAAAGCTGGACGGCGTAACTTACGGCATGAGCAGCAGCTCCGGTTATGTGCAGCAGTATGTCCTGGTGCCGGACAACCCGGATGAGGGCGACACCATCACCCATGAGCTGTACATTTATGCGGAAGACGGCGAGGGCAACTTCGGAGAACTGACCCTGACGCTCATCGGTAAACGGACCGAAGAAGGTCAAAAAATTGGAACAGCCAGCATCTACATCGACATGAGCGTTCTGGGTCTCGGCGTCCGGGGACCAATCCAGTATGACGTGCTTTCAGGAGAACCCGTCTCCTACAGCATCGCCAAGGCGATCTGGGACTATGACGCCGGTGATCCCTACGGCACATCGGAGCAGAGCTTCCACTGGCCCGCAAGCCGCTGTTCCTACAGCGGCAGTCTGGACCGCGGCTTCTATCTCGAGAGCATGGACGACGGCTCCGGCCTCGGCGGCCGGGCCAATGCGCTCAGCGGCGATTGGAGCCAGTTCGGCAGCACACCAGATGAGGTGCTGGCCGGAATCGACGCCTACTTCGGCGCGGGCACCGGGGAAGCCGTTCTGTGGCGGTGCATCTACCGAAACGGAATTCCTCTGTCCAGAACCAGCACCGGCATCGGTGAATTTGATTTCACCATGGGCTCCGGTTGGATGTATTCCGTCGGCGGCTCCGTGTTCTATCCCGGCTCGTCCATGTCGGATTATTTCTTGCAGGACGGCGACACCCTGATCCTCCGCTATACCCTGGCCTACGGCTGGGACGTCGGCGGCGGCTCTCCGGGCTACGGCAATTCCACGGGCTATTGCGTCAGCTGCGTCAACGGAAGCTGGTCCATCTATCACAGCTTTGAGGCTGTGACGGCGGAGGACGGTACGACACAGTACATTTGCAATAGCTGCGGAATGGTACAGGGCTGCCCCCATGAACACCGGGAATACAGGGACCTGGAGGACGGAACCTGCGTGGAAACCTGCCTCGACTGCGCAGAGCAGATCGGAACGCCGAAGGAACATGTGCTGACATACACCGTGGACGAAGGAACGGATTCCCACACGGCAGTCTGCGAAAACTGCGGCCATACGGAGCAAGCGCCGCATACCTGGATCGAGCAGAGCAACACCGCGACCTGTACCCAGCCGGGAACGCTGATTGCCGAATGTGAGATCTGTCACGCGATCAAGGAAGAAGCGGTGGAGGCAACGGGCCACATGCCGCAGAATGTCTACGAACACAATCAAAAGGAACACTGGCAGGTATGTCAGATCTGTGGGGAGAAGCTGGAAGATACCGTCGCGCCCCATAAATACCGGCAGGACGGCGGCGATTGGGTCTGCAGCGTATGCTATGCCATCCACGGTTGGGAGTGCAGCGGGACCCTGATCCCGGACGCCTACCAATCGACCTGCGACCATCTGGTGGGGGCCTGTTCGGATTGCGGCCTGCCGTTGGAGAAATACGGAGCGCAGGGAGAATTTGAGGCGTATCACACATTTGTGCAAGGTTTCTGTACCGTGTGCGGCGCGCAGGACCCGAACTACATATCCCCCTACCCGGACCCCGACCCGGCCCCGGAACCGGAACTCGGCAGCGGTGACGGCGGAGATGGCGGCGATGATCACGACGAAACACCTTAAATGAAAGAAGGAACAGCTATGAATTCCAAAATCAATGAAATCCTGCAGGAGATTGAAGCAGTTGTTGTCGGTAAAAATGAGATCGTGGAAAAGATTTTAATGGCAATTCTCGCTTCCGGCCATGTCCTCATGGAAGATGTGCCCGGCGTCGGAAAAACGACCACGGCCATGGCCTTTGCCAAGGTACTGGGACTGGAAACCCGGCGTGTTCAGTTTACTTCGGATACGGTGCCGTCTGACATCATCGGTTTTTCGGTCTATGACAAAAAGACGGATGAATTCGTCTACAAGCCCGGCGCGGTCATGACGAATCTGCTTCTGGCCGACGAGATCAACCGTACCTCCAGCAAGACCCAGTCCGCCCTGCTGGAAGCCATGGAAGAACGCAAGGTCACCGTGGGCGGCAAGACGTACCCCCTGCCGGAACCCTTTGTGGTGCTGGCAACCCAGAACCCGGTCGGCTCTGCGGGC
>CAMBCW010000080.1 GCA_945864925.1 uncultured Clostridia bacterium | reverse complement strand
CTGCGCAGCAGGGCAGAAGTGCCTGCAGCGGCGCGCCGGGGTCGTCGCGCCCTACAGCACCGAAGAACTGCCTGCACGCGGCGGCCAGAGGTCTGGCCGCCCTACGGAATTCAAATCCGTCCGCGGAGCGGACACCACAATTTTTCATTCTTCATTTTTCATTCTTCATTATAAAAAAGGGGGACTTTTATGGACACCCAATTGATCACCCTCTGCCAGGAGCTGATCCGGCAGCCCAGCCTTTCCGGCCGGGAGGGCGCCGTGGCTCAATTCCTGCAGCAGACCATGGAGAGCCTGGGCTTCGACCAGGTGCAGGTGGACGCCTATGGCAGCGTCATGGGCGCGTTCCACGGCAGCCGGCCCGGCCCCACCGTCCTCATGGACGGCCACATTGACACCGTGGACCTGTCGGATCCCGCCGCCTGGACCCACGATCCCTTCGGCGGGGAGATTCAGGACGGGAAGCTCTACGGCCGGGGCGCCTCGGACATGAAGGGCAGCGTGGCGGCCATGGTCCTGGCGGCAGCCCGGTTCGCTGAAACAACCGGCCGGGACTTTGCCGGCACGGTCTGGGTGTCCGGCTCCGTCCACGAGGAGTGCTTCGAGGGCGTGTCCTGCCGCAGCATCTCCCAAATCACCCGGCCCGACTGCGTCATCATCGGCGAGGCCACCTCCGCCACCCTGAAGCGGGGCCAGCGGGGCCGGGCGGAGATCGTGGTGGAGACCCGGGGCCAGACCTGCCACTCCTCCAACCCGGAGGCCGGCCACAACGCGGTTTACGACATGGCGGCGGTGATCCCGGCCATCCAGGCGCTAACGCCCAACACCCATCCGGTGCTGGGCCGGGGCATTCTGGAGCTGACGGACATCATTTCCAGCCCCTATCCCGGGGCCTCCGTGGTGCCGGGTCTGTGCCGGGCCACCTTCGACCGGCGGCTGCTGGTGGGGGAGACGGAGAAAAGCGTCCTGGCCCAGGTGGAGCAGGCCCTGGCCCAGGTCAAGGCCCGTCTGCCCCAGCTGGACGCCCGGGCGTACCTGGCCCAGGGGGAGGCCCCCTGCTGGACCGGAGAGACCATCCGGGCCAAGCGGTTTTTCCCGGCCTGGCTTCTGGAGGAGGACCATCCCCTGGTGCAGAAGGCCCTGGCGGGCCTGCAGGCAGCGGGCCTGGAGCCGAAGCTGAGCCATTTCAGCTTCTGCACCAACGGCAGCCACTTCTGCGGCGAAGCCGGCATCCCCACGGTGGGCTTCGGCCCCAGCCTGGAGCGCTTGGCCCATGTCATCGACGAATATATTGAAATCGACCAGCTGGAGCTGGCCTGCCGCGGCTTCCAGGGCATCCTGTCCGCTCTGCTGACCGCCTGAGCCGCTCTGGGTCCACCGGTCTGCCATAATACTAAAATCTGTTTGAAATCTTTAAAAGATTTCAAACAGATTTTAGTTTCATTCAGACTGTCGAAAAACTGCGAAAAAGACTTTTTCGACACGCTGGTTTAATTTCCGCGGATTTTGGCCAGGGGCTTGCTCTTCTGCTGGGCCTCCAGCAGCTGCACCAGGATGGAGTTGGACACCATGAAGCCCTTGGGGGTCAGGCGCCAGCGGCCGGTCTCCTCCTTCCGGGCCAGGTCCCGCTTCTCATACATGCACAGCAGCTCCTCCAGCGGCGCAAAGGGCAGCAGGAAGGTCTGCATATACTCGTTTTCCTCGATGCCCACGGATGTCCGCAGCCGCAGCATCAGATATTCCCCGGCCCGTTCCCGCAGGGGAATGGTGTCGCACTCGGACAGAATGACCCCCTGCTCCAGGATGCCGGTGATATACTGGTCCAGATTGGCCGCCGCCGTGAACCGCTTGCCGCCGAAATCGGAGCTGGCCGCCGGGCCGAAGCCCAGATACGGCTCGCCCATCCAGTATTTCAGGTTGTGGCGGCACTCGAAGCCCGGCCGGGCAAAGTTGGAGATCTCGTACTGCTGGTAGCCGAAGGATTCCAGGGTCTCCACGGCGTAGAAGTACATATCCGCCTGGGCGTCGTCGTCGGGCAGGTTGGCGCCCTCCTTGTACTCGTACAGGGGGGTGTTGGGCTCCACCTTCAGGCCGTAGCAGCTGACGTGGTCGGGCTTCAGGTCCAGGACGTTGCGCAGGGTGGACATCCACTGCTCCCGGCTCTGGTTGGGCAGGCCGAACATCAGATCCACGGACACGTTGTTGAACCCGGCCCGGCGGGCCTGGCTGACGGCCAGCTGGGCCTGCTTGTAGGTGTGGGGCCGGCCCAGGGCCTTGAGCTTCACATCCTCGTCGCACTGGACGCCGATGGAGATGCGGTTGAAGCCCGCCCGGCGGAGCTTTTCCAGGGACTGGGCCGTGACGGAATCGGGATTGGCCTCCAGGGTGATCTCGGCGTCCTTTTCCAGCTGGAACCGCCGGTCGATCTCGGCCAGGATCCGGTTGAGGCCCTGGGCGTCGAAGAAGCTGGGGGTGCCGCCGCCGAAATAGACCGTGTCCACGGCGTAGCCCACCACCCGCTGGGAGGCCTCCTTGATATGGGCCAGGACGGCCTGGAGGTACAGATCCATGGACTCATGGTTCAGTCCGCCGCCCAGGGAATAGAAATCGCAGTATTCGCACTTGCTGCGGCAGAAGGGAACGTGGATATACAACCCCAGGGGCTTGATCTCCGAGGGGGCTTTTTTTGGGGGTTTGTTCAATAACATAACTGCCTCCCTGTGATAAATACAGAATGCTGCGTGACAGAGAAAGTACGCACAGCGGTGTCATTTCTTCCTACCCCTGTCATTGCGAGGAGGCGAAGCCGACGCGGCAATCCGTTCTCTCTGCAAGGGATACGGATTGCCACGCCTCCTTCGGAGGCTCGCAATGACAGTGGAAGATTGGAACTCTGTGCAGAAAACTTGCTTCCAAAGCATTCTGCATGCAGCATTTAATCATCGTCGTCCAGCTTGAGCACTGCCATGAACGCCTCGCTGGGGACGCTCACGGTGCCGAAGCTGCGCATGCGCTTCTTGCCTTCCTTCTGCTTTTCCAGCAGCTTCTTCTTCCGGGTGATGTCGCCGCCGTAGCACTTGGCCAGCACGTCCTTGCGCAGGGCCTTGATGGTCTCCCGGGCGATGACCTTGCCGCCGATGGCCGCCTGGACGGGAATTTCGAACATCTGGCGGGGGATGTTCTCCTTGAGCTTCACGCAGGTCTTTCTGGCCCGGGCATAGGCCGAGTCGGCGAAGAGAATGAAGCTCAGGGCGTCCACCTGCTCGCCGTTGAGCAGGATGTCCAGCTTCACCAGCTTGCTGGGCCGGTAGCCCAGCAGCTCGTAGTCCAGGGACGCGTAGCCCCGGGTCCGGGACTTGAGGGCGTCGAAGAAGTCGTAGATGATCTCGTTGAGGGGCATCTCATAGTGCAGCTCCACCCGGGTGGTGTCCAGGTAGGTCATGTCCTTGAACTCGCCCCGGCGCTGCTGGCACAGCTCCATGATGTTGCCCACATATTCCTGGGGGCTGATGATGCTGGCCTTGACGAAAGGCTCCCGGGCCTCGGCGATCTCCGCCGGGTCGGGGTAGTTCAGGGGCGTGTAGACCTCGATCTCCGAGCCGTCGGTCTTGGTGATCTGGTAGACGACGTTGGGGGCCGTGGTAATGAGATCCAGGTTGTACTCCCGTTCCAGCCGCTCCAGGATGACCTCCATGTGCAGAAGGCCCAGGAAGCCGCACCGGAAGCCGAAGCCCAGGGCGATGGAGTTCTCCTGAACGTAGCTCATGGAGGCGTCGTTGAGCTTGAGCTTCTCCAGGGCGTCCCGCAGGTCGCCGTACTTGGAGCCGTCGGCGGGATAGACGCCGGAGTAGACCATGGGCTGCACGGCCTTGTAGCCCGGCAGGGCCTCGGCGGCGGGATTGGCCGCGCCGGTGACGGTGTCGCCCACCCGGGTGTCGGAGACGGTCTTGATGGAGGCCGTCAGGTAGCCCACCTCGCCGGCGCCCAGGCCGTCGCAGGGGATCATGCCCTTGGGGGCCAGGTAGCCGCACTCCACCACCTTGTATTCCGCGCCGGTGGCCATCATCCGCACGTCCATGCCGGGAGTGAGCATGCCGTCCATGACACGAAGGTAGACGATGACGCCCCGGTAGGAGTCGTACTGGCTGTCAAAAATCAGGGCCCGCAGGGGGGCGTCCCGGTCGCCCTGGGGAGGCGGCACGTCCCGCACCACCAGTTCCAGGACGGAATGGATGTTGATGCCGTTTTTGGCGGAGATCTCCGGGGCGTCCATGGCGGGGATTCCGATGACGTCCTCAATCTCCTGCTTGACCTCCTGGGGCCGGGCGGCGGGCAGGTCGATTTTGTTGATGACCGGCAGAACCTCCAGCCCCGCGTCGATGGCCAGATAGGTGTTGGCCAGGGTCTGGGCCTCGATGCCCTGGGAGGCGTCCACCACCAGCACCGCGCCCTCGCAGGCGGTCAGGGACCGGGAGACCTCATAGTTGAAGTCCACATGGCCCGGGGTGTCGATGAGGTTCAGGACATAGTCCTCCCCGTCGTCGGCTTGGTAGTTGAGGCGGACGGCCCGGGCCTTGATGGTGATGCCCCGTTCCCGCTCCAGGTCCATGTTGTCGAGAATCTGGTCCTCCATCTCCCGCAGGTCGATGGTGTTGCAAGCCTCCAGCAGCCGGTCCGCCAGGGTAGATTTGCCGTGGTCAATGTGGGCCACGATGGAAAAATTGCGAAGCTTGGATAAGTCGGTCATAGGAAACCTCCGGGATGAAATGAAATGCAAAATGAAATTACGGATTGCCGCGGCCCCGTTGGGGCCTCGCAATGACAGTGGAAGACGATGGTCTGCACATGGCTTTCTTACTTCCCCCTGTCATTGCGAGGAGCGAAGCGACGCGGCAATCCGTTCTTCTGGCAGCCGGTTTCTTGTCGGCAGTTCCCATAGGAGGATGCGGATTGCCGCTGCCCCTGCGGGACCTCGCAATGACAGTGGCAGACGATGGTCTGTGCGTGCTTCTTGCTTCCCCTGTCATTGCGAGGAGGCGAAGCCGACGCGGCAATCCGTCCTTCTGGCAGCCGGGTTCTTGTAGGCAGTGCCAGCAGGGGGATACGGATTGCCACGGCCCCGTTGGGGCCTCGCAATGACAGAGGAAGCGGGATAGACGCCGCAGAGTTTCAATTCCCCCTGTCATTGCGAGGAGCGAAGCGACGCGGCAATCCGTATTCCTAGGGTAGCAGTTTGTCATACAGATCTTCCCACATGGGATTCATCGTCTCAATCAGCTGGTTCTTTTTCTTCCGGCTCCAACTTTTGATTTGTTTTTCCCGCGCAATGGCAGAGCGCACATCAGTTGTCTCTTCAAAATAAACCAACTTATGAACACTGTACCGGGCTGTGAAACTGTTTGGATCAAAGTTGTGCTTGTGCTCATATACTCGCCGGATCAGATCTTTTGTTACACCTGTATAGATGGTAACATTTGTGGCACTGGAGAGAAATAAACATAATACTGCATTGTTTCGTAAACCCTCCTGCCTGGGACGGATTGCCGCGTCGCTTCGCTCCTTGCAATGACAGTGGAAGATGAAAGCTATACACGCACCATCCGACTGCCTCTGTCATTGCGAGCCTCAGCAGGAGGCGTGGCAATCCGCATTCCCTTGCCGGCACTGCCAACCAAAAAGAACGGATTGCCGCGTCGGCTTCGCTCCTTGCAATGGCAGAGTTGCTCAGTTCCGTCACCGGACTTCGTTTTCTCCGTAGACCGTCTCATACTTGCCGGCCTGGGAGAAATAGGTGTCCATGATCTTCATGGCGATGTCCGCCAGCTGGCCGCCCTGGGCGCCGTTTTCCACATAGATGGCAATGGCGATCTGGGGATCGTCGGCGGGCGCGTAGCACACCAGAGAGGCGTTGTCGGATTCCGACAGGTCGCCGTGCTGGGCCGTGCCGGTCTTGGCGGCCACCTTGATGGGGTAGTCGGCGAATTTGTTTGCGGTGCCGTTGATGCCGGCGGCGGCGGTCATGCCCTCATAGAGCATGGCCTTGGTCTCATCGCTGAGCTCCAGGGTGTCCGCGATTTCCGGCTGGCTCTCCAGCAGCAGCTCCTGGAAGTCCCAGCTGACCACCCGGCGCAGGAACGTGGTCCGGTAGCGCACGCCCTCATTGGCCAGGGTGGAGACGTAGACGCCCATCTGCAGCGGCGTGAACTGGTTCAGGCTCTGGCCGATGGCGGCCTGGAGCATATCGCCAGTGACCCAGCCCGCCTGGTTGGTGCCGGCCCAGACACTGAACTTGGTCGCCCGGTTGGCCCGCTGGCCGGCATACTCGATCAGCTCCACGCCCGTGGGCTCGCCCAGGCCCAGCTTGGCGGCCACATAGTCCATGTCGTCAATGGAGCACTTCAGGCCCACCTCGTAGAAATAGTAGTTGCAGGAGTCCCGGAGGGCGTCCATCATGTTTTCCAGGCCGTGGGTGTAGCCCTTGCTGCGGAAGATATGGCAGGCCGGGGCATAGCCCTCCTCCTGGTATTTGGTGTAGGCGCCCTCGTCCAGCACCTGGAAATAGCGGCTGACGTTGGCGAACTCCATGGCCGTAATGGCCGTGACCATCTTGTAGATGGAGCCGGGGGGATACTGGGCATTGAGCACCCGGTTGATCAGGGGCTTATAGGTCTCGTCGGCGGCCAGCATGTTGTAGTTCTGGCGGTAGGTGCTCAGGTCGTAGGTGGGATAGCTGGCGGAGGCCAGGACCTCGCCGGCGTTCACGTCCATGACCACCACGGCGCCGCCCTTGGCGTCGGAGCCGTCGCCCTGCTCGTTGACGCCGTTCTCCCGCAGGTAGAGGATCTTCTCCGCCAGGGCGTCCTCGGCCACGATCTGCAGGTTCAGGTCAATGGACAGCTCCACGTTGCCCCCGGGGACGGGGGTGGTCACATATTCCTGGTCCAGGACCTCGCCGGTGGAGGTCATCAGGGTCTTCATGCGGCCGTCCTGGCCGTGGAGGTACTGCTCGAAGGCCAGCTCCACGCCCTCCTTGCCCACAATGGCGTTCATGGCGTAGCCCTGGTCCTTGTAGAGGTTCTGGTACTCGTCCGCGTCCATCTGGCCCGTCTGGCCCAGGAGGTGGGCGGCGTATTTGGTGTTGTACTCCCGGACTGTGGAGGTCTCCACCACCAGGCCGGGGATGCTCAGCTCCATGACGGCGGCCAGCTGGGCGGCGGTCACGTCCTGGGCCAGAACGTAGTTGTCCAGGGGCATGTCCTTGTCCCGCAGGGCCAGCTCGTAGCGGATGGCCGTCAGCAGGTAGGCCTCCTCGTCGCTCAGGTCCTCCGGCAGGTTGTAGCTGCGGCGCAGGTTGTTCATGAAGGTGCCGGCGTTGACGTCGGAGTCGATGGAGCGCTTGTCGAGGAACCACCGGAAATAGGTGGTCCAGGGCTCGCCCAGGTCGTCCAGGGTGTACTGGTAGGGCCGGGTCTCGGAGACGGGCAGGTGGTGCTCGATCTCAATGCCCAGCTCCTGGCAGGTCCGCACCAGCTCCAGCAGGGATTCGTTGGGGGTGGGGCCGTTGAACAGGGCATAGCCGATGAGGGCCAGGTTGTAGCTGGCCCGGTTGGTCACCAGCACCGTGCCGTTGCGGTCGAGAATCTGGCCCCGGGCAGCGGGCACCGTGGTGTAGTAATAGATGGAGTTGGCCTCCTGGATGGCCTCCTCGGTCATGGCGGACTGGAGCTTGTAGATTCGGATGGTAAACAGGCCCATCATCAGGGCGATGAGCACCAGCAAAGCGCCCACCCGCATGCGGATTCGTCTTGGCATATCAGGCGCCACCCACCTTTCCGATGGCCTTGGCCAGGAGATACAGGGGCGGACAGGCCAGGACCGACAGCGCGGCGGTCAGAGGCACCCAGCGGATCAGGGCCAGCTCCGCGCCGTTGAGATAGAATTTCAGCAGGAATGCGGCGCCCTCGTGGAACACCAGAGCGCCCAGGGACAGGGCCAGGGCCACAGTGATCCGCCGGGCGTAGACGGCGTCGCAGAGCCAGCCGGCCAGGATGCCGCAGAGGGTGAAGGTAATCAGGGCCAGGGAGCCGTCGTCGGCGCCGGTGAACTGCCACACCAGGGCGGCCAGCAGGCCGAAGAGCCCACCGCTCTCGTGACCGGTCTGCAGAGCGATGCAGACCACAGCCACCGGCAGCAGGCTGAGCTTGACGCCCCACACCCGCAGATGCCCGAACACCACAGTCTGCAGCAGCATGGTGAACAGGAACAGCACAGCGTAGAGGCCCCACATGAGGATGGAACGGTAACGTTGATTCATAGGAACTCCTTTGGCGCGGAAGGGAAGTTGGAATGCAGGATGCAAAATGAAAAATGAAGGTGTCCGGCAAAGCCGGACTAATTGAAATGGTCGCCTTCGGCGACGCCTCAGCGTGTCAAAAAAGTCTAAAATAAATGAGCACCCAAGGCTTCCCCTTGAGGGGAAGCTGTCGGCCTCAAAGCCGACTGATGAGGTGTGCGGAGAAAAGCAGCATTTTCATGAAACTTCCGGCGAATTCGTAACATTTTCCACCTCATCCGGCGCTTCGCGCCACCTTCCCCTCAAGGGGAAGGCTTTCGGCTGCTGCGGAGCAAAATAAGGTTATGATTATCGGCTTTCGTAAGCATGCGCATTACTATGACGGGGTACTGTGCCGCACTGTCATTGCGAGGAAGCCGTGCGACGCAGCAATCCGTATCCCAAAGGCTGTAAGCTTCTGAGCACTCCCATAAATCGGTCTGTGCAGAGGGGAACGGATTGCCACACCAGTCTGCGGGCTGGGTGCGGGGCAAGAGAGGTCACCCTGGGGTGCGCCAGTGTGCGCACTGGCTCGCAATGATAGCGTTTTTTGAACACTTGCATTATATTTGCTGTTGCTTATTTAAACCGATAATCATAATTGTCAATTGTAAATTGTCAATTGTCAATTATTCTCGTAGTCCGTAATCACGAACACCTGCTCCAGGTCCTCCAGATCGCAGCTGGCCTGGAGGGAGGCGAATTTGGCCACGCCGGTTTCGTCCATGGAGACGTTGGTGATGTAGCCCAGCAGCAGGCCCTTGGGGTACTGGGTGGAGCCGGTGGTGACCACCTGGTCGCCGTTCTTCAGCAGGGCGTCGTTGGCCAGGTAGGTCATGCGCAGAAGCCGGGTGTCCTCGGACTGGTAGGTGCCCTGGACCACGCCGGTGTAGCCCGAAGCGGCGATGGAGGCGCTGATCTCCAGGCCGTTGTCCAGGATGGTGGTGACCGTGGCCCAGTTGGTGCCCACGTCGGTGATCAGGCCCACCACCTGGCCGTTCTCCGTGATGGCGCACATACCGGTCTCCAGGCCGTGGTTGGTGCCCTTGCCGATGGTGAAGGAGCTGCGCCAGGAGGAGGCATCCCAGGAGATGATGTAGGCCGGCTCAAAGCTGTAGTCCTCGTGCTGGTCGGCCAGCTTCAGCAGCTGCTCCAGCCGCAGGTTCTCCCGCTGCAGCTCCTGCGCCGTGCGCACGTCGGCCTGCATCTCCAGAATCTGCCGCTTCAGCTCGGCGTTTTCAGCCTCCAGGGCCTCGTAGGAGAAGATGTAGTTGTAGATCCGGGTAGCCTGCCGGTCGATGGCGGCCACACCGCTGCGCAGGGGCTGCAGCAGGGTGCCCACCACGTTTTCCCCCAGAGTCGTGCCGCCTGCTACGGCGGCAATGACCGTGGTGACAATGGCCAGCGCCACCGCCGCCACCAGGAGCGTCTTGATTTTCGAAGTAAACAGTTTCTTTTTCATAGAATCACCAGATTTTCAGGAATACACCTACTTGTCGGATGGCTGCGGGTTCGGTACCTTGACACCCCTCCGCTTCGCTGGCGCTCAGCACGGCAGAAAGTCAAGCAAGTGCAACACATTCAAAGAAAACTTCGGCAGGCGTT
>CAMBCW010000079.1 GCA_945864925.1 uncultured Clostridia bacterium | reverse complement strand
CGAGATTCCTCTACGTCTCGTGGGCTCGGAGATGTGTATAAGAGACAGAGACTGGCGTATGGACGGATGTGGATCCTGTTCCTGTACTGGGAGAGACCATCCCTGATACGACCAATGCAAGACCTGATGACACGCATAGGACGCCTGCCGTTTGGCAGCCTGCGCCCCATGGAAATACGAAGGTCAAGGCCGGCACTACAATTTACACCTATACATTTACGGAAAAGGGCGATCCTCTGACCTTTACCTTTGATGCCAACGGCGGCGCATGGGAAAATGCTGTTAGCGGCTATACCATGGGCACGGACAATAAAACAGCCTCCAAGAGTTATTTCTATGGCGAAGAGGTGGAGAAGATTTCCACCGAGCCTGTTCGGGAGGGCTACGAGTTTGCTGGCTGGTACCATAAGAATAATCAAGACGAATTGACTGCCAAGTGGTGGGCATTCGACACCAGCAAGGAATTCATCTACAGCAATGATACGGTCTATGCCAAGTGGAATGAAGCAGAGCAGCCTCCTGTTGAGCAGGATAAGAAGGGCACTTTGCTGATCAACCTGCAGGACGAAAAAGGTGCGGCTCTGGGCGATTTGGTGACGCTGGAAATTACAAACAGCTATACCATTTCCACAGAGTCCGGCGCCGGCGTGGACTATGTGATCCCCGCATCGGTGGAGGCCTATGGCAGCAAATACATCTATGAGGCAGTTGCCAGCGGCGAACTCACAGGAAATGTGACCAAAGACGGTCAGGTTATTGTCGTGTGCCTGCAGTATACCAAGGACGATTGGAACGACAAGGACGATACGACCACCGGCGGTGATAATATCCCCGATAAGTATCAGGTCCGCGTTGACTATGTATCCGAAAACACAAATAAGGGAACCGTTGCTCCTGTAACGGAGATCGTTACCATTACTGCCGCCGGTCGCGACGCCGCCAAGGGCAGCATTGAGATCAAGGGCTCCAAAGCCACGCCTAAGGAGAACTATCTGTTCGACAAATGGACGGTAGCACCCGTTATGGTGTTCACCGGCGCTGCTGCCGCAACATTGGAAAAGCAGACGCTTGGAAATGTTGAAGGCGGTCAGACAATCACATTTACTGCTCACTTCAAAGATGTGGTGAAAGTACTGACTGTCAGCAAGACCGTCGACACAACCTCTGCTAAGGTTGGCGATAAGCTGACTTACACAGTTGTGATTACCAACTCCGGCACTGTGACCCTGAAGAACATCAAAATCAATGACGAGCTGTCCAACGGTGTGAAGCTCAACCTGGTTGACAAGGGCGGCAAAGTCGTGACCGAGATTGACGAGCTGAAACCCGGTGCATCTGTGAAGTTGACGGCAGTCTATAAGGTAACGTTCGCCGATGCAGGTAAGATACTTTATAATACGGTGATTGCCAAGGCAGGCGACGAGACTGGCTCTGATCGCAGTAAGGATACCAAGATTCAGAATGTGATCATGCCTGTTCTGAACAAGAAGGACCATGTGGCCTACATCATTGGCTACGAGGATGATACGGTCCGGCCCGAGAACAACATCACCCGTGCCGAGGTTGCCACCATTTTCTTCCGTCTGCTGACCGACGACAGCCGCGCCCGTTACTGGAGCAAGACCAATGACTTCTCCGACGTCAGCAGCAGAGACTGGTTCAACAACGCTGTGTCCACCATGGCCAACGCCGGTATCCTGACGGGCTATCCCGACGGTACCTTCAAGCCCAATGCACCCATCACCCGTGCGGAATTCGCCGCCATCGCTGCCCGCTTCAGCGATGTGTCCTACAACGGTTCCTGCTCCTTCACGGATGTGGCCAAGACCCACTGGGCTGCGGATGAAATCGCCCTGGCGGAGCATCTGGGCTGGATCACCGGTTATCCCGATGATACCTTCCGTCCCGGCCGCAACATCACCCGTGCCGAAGCCATGACGCTGATCAACCGCGTCCTGGAGCGCGCCGTGGAAGAAGACCATATGCACAAGGATATGGTGAAGTGGATCGACAACAGCCCCAGTGCCTGGTACTATGAGGCTGTGCAGGAGGCCACCAACTCCCATACCTACACCAGACTGAGCAAGAAGGTGCCCGGACAGAGCTTCTGCTATGAAGACTGGACCGGCATCCTGAAGGCGCCCGATTGGGCCGCTCTGGAGAAATCCTGGAGCGATGCCAACGATCGCTGACCGAATGAGTCCCTGCAAGGGGCGGCCAACTGGCCGCCCCTTGTTTTTTGTGTCAAGTGTGCTATAATAGGATGCAGAAATGACAGCTGGAGTGACCTTATGTCCAAGGAAAATCGCATTGTCCGCAATACAGCCATGCTGTATCTGATGAATATCGCCAAGCTGGTGCTCCCCCTGCTGACCATCCCTTATCTGACGCGGGTGCTGTCCACCGGCGGCTACGCTGTGTATTATTACGTCAGAACGGTCCTGACCTACGTCCAGCTGATTATCGATTTCGGCTTTCTGCTCTCCGCCACCCGGGATATTGCCCGCTTCCGGGAGGACAAGGAGAAGGTGGGGGAAATCACCGGCCATGTGATGCTGGGAAAGGGCGTACTGTCCCTGGCGGCCCTGGTTGTGCTGGCGGTCATGTGCATGTTCATCGATCTCCTGCGGCAGAATCCGCTCTATACGTTCCTGTCCTTTGTCCAGGCGGCGACGACCATTTTCCTGGTGGACTTCCTGTTCCACGGCCTGGAGCAGATGCATGTTATCACCATCCGGTATTTTATTACCCGGGCGGTGACGGTAGGCCTGACCTTCCTGCTGATTCACGACGACGGCGATCTGCTGCTGATTCCGACGCTGGAAATCATCGGAAATCTGGTGGCCATTGCCTGGGTTTGGTGGGAAATTAAAAGAATGCAGATCAGGGTCCGGGTGCGGTCCTGGAAAACCACCTGGGTTATGCTGAAGGATTCCTTCGTCTATTTCCTGTCCGACATCGCCTCCACAGCCTTTGGCGCTCTGAACACCCTGATTTTGGGTATTGTGATGACGGACCATGACGTCGCCATCTGGGGTGTCGCCATGCAGTTCGTCAGCGCGGTGCAGATGATGTACAATCCCGTCATCAACAGCATCTATCCCCACATGGTGCGGGAAAAGCGGTTTTCGGTGATTACCAAGGTGCTGAAAATATTCATTCCCCTGATTGTGCTGGGCTGCATCGTGGTGTTTTTCGGCGCGGAGCTGCTTACGGCCATCCTGGGCGGCGCCAAATATGCCGAGGCAGCGCCGGTGCTGCGGTGGTTTATTCCGCTGTTGTTTATCAGCTTTCCCGCCATGCTGTTCGGCTGGCCGGTTCTGGGCGCCATTGGCAAGACCCGGCAGACCACCCTCACCACCATTGTGGCGGCTGCTGCCCAGGTTCTGGGCCTGGGGCTTCTGTTGGCACTGGACCAGTTCACCATGTTCAACCTGGCCATGCTTCGGGCGGCCACGGACCTGCTGATGTTCCTCCTGCGGGCCGGCTGCTGCTGGAAATACCGCCGGGAATTCGTAAAAAACTAAAAAAATGACCCCTCCGGACGGAGGGGTCATTTTTACGATTCTTCCTGAAATTCCATGGTGGGGGAGAACACCTGGGACATTTTCCAGGTCAGGAAATCCGGATCGGCGCTGCCCAGCAGAGTGGCCAACAGTGCCTTGGAGGCGGGATTGGATACAGCCAGCAGATTGGTTTCCACCAGGTAGTCCACATTGGGCGTCTCCTCCTGCCGCACCAGCAGACCCTGAGGTGTCCAGATCAGCTTGATGATCCGGGTGCAGGGAGTCTCCAGGAAGTCCACTTGGATGCGCAGAACGGGCTGTTCCTCCTCGTTGTGGGTGAAGCGGGCCTGGGCGGCCACCTGAAACACGTTCCCGTGGAAATTCAGACTCTGATAACAGGGCGCTTTGGTGCCGGCCTTCAGATGATGCAGATGGTCCCGCTCTTCGTAAAAAATTTCAGGCATGGCCCGGGTACCGCCAATGGTGATGGCCTGCAGACCTCTGGAATAGCTGTTCTCCACTGCCTGCAGCGTCAGGGGCAGCAGGCCGGAGGCCGCAGCCTTGGGATCCCGGGTGATAAACCGCTTGCCGGCGAACTTTGCAAAAGCCTCCCGGGCGGGCAGGGGTGCGCTGCAGTCGGACAGCTGGGCCAGAGTCCGGCCCAGTTCCCGCTCCGCCAGGGGATCCCTGGGCAGGCTGTCGGGGAAACTGCCGCCGAAATAGTGGCTGGCCAGCCGGAAATAGTTGCTTTGCTGGAACGTCTCGCTGTTGCCGGCGTGGGAGACCAGGATGATGCCGCTGTCCCGGAAGCCCAGGACGTTCTGTCCCAGCATGCCGTTGAACAGGAAGCTGTTCTCCTGCCGGCCTACCCAGATCTGCCAGCCGTAATTATAGTCGCCGTAGGTTTCCGGCGTCTGTACCTGGGTTTTGGTGGCTTGGGCCAGAAAGCTCTGGGAGATCAGCTGCCGGCCATTCCACTGACCGTCATCCATCACCAGCTGCCCCAGCTTGGCCAGATCCTCCGGCCGCATATACAGGCCCCAGCCGCCTTTTTCCACGCCCTCGGGGCTGGTTTCCCAATAGAAATCGGCAATGCCCATGGGAGCAAACAGCCGTTGGGTCAGGAACTCTGTCAGGGTCTGACCCGTGAGGCGGTGGACCAGGACAGCAAGAATATAGGTGTTGAGGCTGTTATACTGAAACTTCCCGCCGGGATCGGAAAGGCCGGGAGAGAGGAAAAAGCCCCGCACCCAGTCCGCTTCCGTCATGGAACTGGCTTCATTGAACTGGTTGCCGGTGCGCATGGTCAGCAGACTCTCCACGGTCAGGTCCTTCATGAGCCGCCGGCTGACGGGCCCGCAATCCTGGGGAAACAGATCCACCAGCCGGTCCTCCGGCTTCAGCAGACCGTCATCCATCAGCAGGCCGACGGCCAGAGCCGTGACGCTTTTGCAGGCGGAGAACGTCATCTTGGGCAAATCCGGATTCTGTGCGCCAAAGGCCGCCTTGCACAGCAGACGGCCGTTGCGGATCACCAGGACGCTGTGCATCCGCAAAGTGGGATCCTGCTCCAAAGCATTGAGGAATCCGGCAATGTGACGGGAGGGGATTCCCTGCCGCTCCGGGGCCTCCCGGGGCAGCGGCTGGGCGGAACGGCCCAGGGGGATGGCGGGCTTTTGCGGCCCAAAATCCAGCAGCGGCTCTGTGGCGTTTTTAGCATCCAGCAGCCGAACCACCAGCTGCAAAGTGCGGTTGGCAGAGGATAGACTCATAGGGGACTCCTTTCTGGTGATTGGGAAACCAGGGCCTCTTTTTGGGCCTTGGTCAGACGTTTCAGGGCAAGCTCCCGCTTCAGGGCGGCGGATTTGCTCTCACATGGTTCCTGATAGACCAGAGACACAGGACGGCGGCTGCGGGTATATTTTGCACCTTTTCCCGCATTATGCGTTTCCAGCCGCCTCTGCGGATCGGTGGTGCATCCGGCATAAAGGCTGCCGTCCCGGCAGCGGAGCAGATAGACCCACCAGCTCATGGCGCCGCCTCCTGCAGGAGACGCTCCAGGGCTGCGGCGAATGCCCGGTCCTGCGCCGGCGTCCGGCGGGAAGGCCCTTTGAGCCGTCCGCCGGCCCGGCGGATTTTTTTGGCAGCGGCCCGGAAAAACAGGAGGCTGTCCATATTGTCATCCGTATAGAGCAGTCCGTCCTGATGAATCGGGACTGCACCGCGGCTCAGGCACATGGCAGCCAGTCCATAGTCCTGAGTCACCACCGGATCGCCCTTCTGAACGCGGTTTACCAGGGCGAAATCCACGCTGTCGGCGCCCTTGGAGACGGTAATGGTTTTGGCGCCGGGGTATTGCAGAACATGGGCTGTGTCGCACAGAATGGTACACGGAATTTTGTATTGCTGCGCCAGGGCAGCTGTCAGCGCCGTAACAGGGCAGCCGTCAGCATCGATCCAAATCTCCATGGCAGCCGCGCCTCCTCAGTCGGAAATCCATTCCCGGAATTCCTCCAGGAACAGCGTCTCAGCCGACTGCCGCAGGCGCTGGCAGTACCGCTCATAGGCCTCCAGCAGGGACCGGGCCTCCGGCGTCACAGCGGCGCCGCCGCCATGGCGGCCGCCTGTGCTGCAGACCAGCAGCGGAAAACCCAGAATGTCCTCGCAGCGGTGAATCACGGTCCAGGCTTTGGAATAGGCCATACCCATGGTCTGGGCAGCTGCCCGCAGGGAATGATGTTCGTCTACCAGGTGCAGCAGCTGGGCCACGCCGCTGCCAAAGCATTTTTCGTCCCGGAACAGCCGGATGGACAGCACAGGGTGCAGCGGTGTTGTCATGAAAGTTCCTCCTGTCCGTGAATCACCCAGTCCACCGCCGGCGAGAGGTTCGGCGTGGCGCCGCGGGTGGTATAGACGGCGTAGCTTTTGAACAGCACCGGGCAGATCATACCTTTGTCCATGACCCACTTGTGCAGGTCATAGGCGTTGCCGCTGTTCTCCAGCATGGCGGCACACAGGTTGACACCGGTGCCGCTGGCCAGGCCGCCGTAGTTGGCGGAACCCAACTCCCGGAAGAAAGAGCCTATGTCAAAATTGGACGACATGCGGATTTCGCCATAATACAGATCAAAATTCTGATATTTCAGGGCACGCTGGTATTCCTCGTCCTCCATGGGCTTTACAGTGATGTGGAAGCCGGCATTGTTCAGCGCCTCAGCGATGCGGTTGGCCGTGGTTACCCGCTGGTTGCTGGCCGCGTTGACGATCATGGTACCCTCCAGGGGAAGAGAGTAGTCCCTGACATAGACGTCCAGGACGCCGTCCTGGGTGTAGTCCCGGATCTCGGCATCGTTCAGGAGCTGCTGGAATTTGCTCATGCTGTAGCCATAGTCGGCGGCAAGGCCTGCGTCATAGGAAGAGGACAGGGGAGAGATGGGCAGATTGGCCGGCAGGCCAAAGCCGCCCAGATCCTCCGCTACAATCTGCTCCCGGTTCAGAACATAAGTGATGCAGGCCCGCACGGCGTCCACACCGAACACCTTGGAGTTGTGGTTAAAGCCAATGTATTGCATTACGGTGGTGGGGGAACTCCAAAGCTCCAAGTCGTTGTGGAAGGTGGCATAGGCGGCAGAACTGGGGTCGGTGCAGACCAGGTTTACCTGGCCATATTCAAAATGATCGCGGATATCGGTGGCTGTGGTGCAGAGGGTCAGGGATGCGGCGCTGTAGTCCAGGAACCAATCCGTCTGCCACCAGTCCTGGAACCGCTCCAGCGTCAGGGAATCGTCGTAGACAAAGGGGCCGGTGCCATCGGGTACTTCCTGTTCTCCGGTGCCCTCCCGAACAATGGGGAAGTCCAGCAACAGCGCCGCGTTTTCATAGCTGGTTTTGGTGGTGATCACCAGAGTACGGGCGTTTTGCACTGTCACGGTATCAAAATGGTAAAAGCGGTTGCCGTAATAGTCGCTGGCATTGGCCAGCTCGTAGGAATACAGCACGTCGTCCGCTGTCATGGTTTTCCCGCTGTGGAACTTCACACCGCTGCGCAGGGTGATGGTGGTGGTGAGTCCGTCCTCAGAGACCTCCACATGATCCGCCAGTACCGGCTCCGCCTGGAAGGAACCGTTGACCACAAACAGAGGCTCGTAGAGCAAAGAGAGGATGGTCCGGTTATTGAGACTCACGGTGGTGAAAGGGTTCAGCCCGTATTCCTGCTGATAGGCCAGCTGCAGCACCTCGGGGGCTTCCGCTTCGTTCATAACGGCCTCTGAGGCCATCTCCTGCTTGGGCGCAGAATCCTCTTCCCCGGTGGGAGTGGGATCCTGGACCTGAGTTTCTTCCTTGCCGGAGAGAAAGGCGCCGATCTTTTCCATGGAGAAGCCGGAGCAGCCGCACAGCATGGTGATGGCCAGCAGCAGCGCCGCCAGGGCGGGTAATCTGTGTTTCAAGACGGTCACCTCATTTGAGCATAATGATTCCGGCCAGGGAGCCGCGGCGGCCGCCGGAGGCGCGGTGGGACCAATAGCGGTCCGGTTGGCACCGGGTGCAGTCGGGAGAAATGTCCAACTGGCCGATGCCGGCCCGCTGAAGCCAAAGGGCGTTGCAGAATTTCAAATCCACAAAATACTTTTCTCCCCGCTGGGTGAACGCCGTCACGGCTTTGGGGCCCAGGGCGTCCAGCATGGCCTGAGGCACATCCCAGTCGGTTTCAAAGCAGCACTTGCCGATACAGGGACCGATGGCAGCCTGGATGTTCTCGGGCTGGCAGCCAAATTCCCGCACCATGGCCTCGACAGCCCTGGCTGCGATACCCTGGGCAGTACCGCGCCATCCGGCATGGACGGCGCCGATGGCCCTGCGAACCGGGTCATAGAGCAAAACAGGGGTGCAGTCGGCGGAGAAGGTCACCAAAGCCACACCGGGCCGGTCGGTGATCTGCCCGTCGCAGATTTGGCTGACGTCCCGGAACAGACCCTCCCCCCGGTGGTGTTCATCCACCACCCGGATGATGTCGGTGTGTTCCTGCCGGGTGAACACGGTCTGCTCCTTGGCAAAGCCCACGGCCTGGCCCAGAATATCGTAGTTTTTCAACACATTTTCATAGACGTCGCCCCGGTGGACGCCCAGATTGAGGGAGGACAGATATCCCTCACTGACCCCACCCAGCCGGGTAGAGAAGCAGTGGACAGCTCCCTCCAGGGCGTCGGCGGTGGCGTATTCCAGAGAACCGAGCTTGATGTTGTGAAACATGGGTGCTCCTTACTTGCTGTTCAGGTCCTTGTCCAGACAGCAATTCTTGTACTTCTTTCCGCTGCCGCAGGGGCAGGGATCGTTGCGGCCAACCTTGGCCTTTTTCACCACGGGCTGACGCTTGACGGTTTTATCGCCGGCGCCTTCGCTGGTGATCTTGGCGACCTTTTCCCGCTTCAGCTCGGCCTGGGGCTTCACCTGGGCCAGGAACAGGCGGCGGACGATCTCCTCCCGGATGGAGGCGATCATGACCTCGAACATTTCGAAGCCCTCCCGCTTGTATTCCACCACCGGATCGGTCTGGCCATAGGCCCGCAGGACAATACCCTGGCGCAGGTCGCTCATGGCGTCCAGATGGTCCATCCAGTATTCATCCACCACCCGCAGTGTGATGATCCGCTCCACCTCCCGCATGACGGGAGCGGTCAGGGCGGTTTCCTTGCGGACATAGGCAGCTTTCATGCGGGACAGCAGCTGCTCCGCGGTTTCTTCCTTGCCCATGGCCTGAAGCTCTGCTTCACTGGGGTTCCAGGAGCCCTTGGGGAAGCAGACGTTCTCGAAGGGCGCGATGAGAGCCAGGAAATCGCCGTGGCTCAGGTGTGTCTGCTCGCCGAAGGCGGCGCCCACATGGCTCTGGGCCACAGACTGAAGCATACCTTCGATGGTGGGCTGCAGGTCTTCTCCGTCGAGCACCTGGCTGCGCTGGCCGTAGATGATCTGCCGCTGGGTGTTCATGACGTTGTCGTATTCCAGCACGCTCTTTCTGGACTGGAAGTGGCGGCTCTCCACGGTTTTCTGGGCGTTTTCAATGGCGCCGGAGAGAATCTTGGCGTCAATGGGCGTATCCTCATCCAAACCCATGGTTTCCATCATGCCTTTGATCCGGTCGGAGCCGAACAGCCGCATGATGTCGTCCTCCATGGACAGGTAAAACCGGGTTTCACCGGGATCACCCTGACGGCCGGAACGGCCGCGGAGCTGGTTGTCAATACGGCGGGACTCATGGCGCTCCGTACCCACAATGAACAGGCCGCCGGCGGCACGAACCAGCTCCGCCTCCTGGCTGGTGACAGCCTTATGCCGGGCATAGGCCTCCTGATAGGCCGCCCGGGCTTCCAGAATGGCGGGATCCGAGGTTTCGGCATAGGAGGTGCATTCCACAATCAGTTCCTCTGCCATGCCGGATTTGCGCAGATCGCTGAGGGCCATATACTCCGGGTTGCCGCCCAGCATGATGTCAGTACCGCGGCCAGCCATGTTGGTGGC
>CAMBCW010000078.1 GCA_945864925.1 uncultured Clostridia bacterium | reverse complement strand
CCTCCCCTCAGACGGTGGAACGGGCCTTGGATGACGCCGCCATCACGGCAGCCATCTCCGCCTGGCTGCGGCAGCAGACGCCAAAAAACCGGGTGGCCTTTGTCCGCCGCTACTGGTACGCCGACTCCACCGCCCAGGTGGCCAGGCAGGTGGGCCTGACCGAGGGCGGCGTCAAATCGCTGCTCCACCGCCTGCGGGAGAGCCTGCGGAACCATTTGGAACAGGAGGGGATTGTTCTATGAAGGATTCGGAAAAGCGGCTGCTGCACTGCATCGGTTGGATTGACAACGAGCTGATTCTGGAAGCGGAGCAGACCCGCTTCCCCGGCCGGCGCTGGGGCCATGTGCTGGCCTTGGCCGCCTGTCTGGCCCTGGTGGTTGCTGTGCCCCTGGGCCTCTCCCGCCTGCAGGCGCCGTCTCCGGGCCCGGCCGCTGCGTCCAATTCCGGAGAAGCCTCCGCCCCTGCGGAGACCCCCAAGGCGCCCAAAACCGAAGACGCCGATGCGTCCATTGAAGAATCCCCGGTCTGGGACGCGTCTGAAGAACTAGCAACCCCGGTTTGGGAACTGTCCTATGGCAATGCAACCATCCTCCGGACCGAGACCCTGGGCGGCCTGTATCTGGGTATGCCGGAGCAGGAGATTCTGGATCTGCTGCAGGAACCCGACGCCACCTCCAACTCCGGCCCCATGACCTATCCCGACGGCTCCACCCACGTCACCTGGGTTTACTACAGCCGGGATCTGACCCTGAACCTGGCCGACACCGGCGACGGCTGGTTCCTCAACGAGATTCTGATGTTCGGCAAGGGAACTCTGTCCCTGTCCACCGGCGTAGGCATCGGCGCGGAGGAGACCGACGTGGTCCAGGCCTATCCCGGCGCCCTGGTCTATGACAGCGAATCCAAGGTCCTGGAGGACGGCAGCTGGCGCACGGTGCAGGAGCTGCAGTATGTCGTGGGCGACCGGAATTCCGGCCTGACCATATTCCTCCGGGACGGACTGGTGAACACCATCACCCTGGGACCCTGGCTGCTGAGCCCGCCCCAGGAGGCCTGGGATCTGCTGCAGGAGCCGGAGCAGCCGTCCTATGACCTGACCTCCGATGAAATCACCATCTATGCATGGGCGGAATCTCACTGGGATATCGTCACGGTCACGGACCGGTCCGCCAAGCTGGTCTCCACGATTCTGACCATCACAGACCCGGAGGAGTCCTTCCAGGAGGAAGCCAAAACCTCTGCCTGGCTGGATTTCCGCAACGGCACCGCCGTGGAGCTGACGGGCGATAACCACGCCACCGTCTGGACCTACGACACGGAAGCCCTGGATTTCGACCAAAGAGACAGCCTGACCCTGCAGTTTTCCGGGGTTTTCCAGGAGCTGGATGAGACCGTGGCGGAGGTCATGGGCGATCCCAACGCGGTCTGGGGCTGACGGGACTGGAATTTCGGGGAAAATTCAAACTTTTTTCCGGACTTTTTTCTAAAAATCTCTTGCTTTTTTCGCATACGAGCGCTATAATAAAGACAATCTATTGTAGACTTTACAAAAGACTGGGGAATATTCCCCAGTCTTTCTTGTTGGAAAGGACCGATCATATGAAGATCACCGAACAGGTCTGGCAGTTTGCCGAGCCGGTGGTACAGGAACACGGCTGCACCCTTTGGGACGTGGAATACGTCCGCGAGGGCGGCGAGTGGTACCTGCGGCTGTATCTGGACAAGGACGGCGGCGTGGACATCAACGACTGCGAGGCCGTCTCCCGGGCACTGGATCCCATTCTGGACGAAAAGGACCCCATTCCCGACAGCTATCACTTCGAGGTCTGCTCCGCGGGCCTGGAGCGGGTGCTGAAGCGTCCCTCGGACTTTGAAAAATTTATGGGCGCCGACGTCCTGGTGAAGCTCTACCGCCCCCGCAACGGAGCCAAGGAGCTGAAGGGCATCCTGACCGCCTACGAAAACGGCAATGTCACCATCGACCAGGCCGGCACGCCTGTCACCCTGGAAAAGCAAGAGGTCGCCCTGGTGCGGCTCTACGTGGAATTCTGAGAAGGAGGAATTTTTGCAACATGAACGCTGAAATCTTCGCCGCCCTGGCGCAGCTGGAAAAAGAGCGGGGTATCCCCCAGTCCTACATGATTGAAAAGATCACCCAGGCCCTGGTAGCCGCCTACAAGAAGGACAAGGACGGCTACACCGACAACGTCTTTGTGGACACCGAAGGCGGCGACATGCACATGTACGTCCAGAAGGAAGTGGTGGAGGACGTCATCACCCCTGCCACGGAGATCTCCCTGGAGCAAGCCCGGAAAATCAACGGCCGGGCAGAACTGGGCGACCTGGTCAATGTGGACGTGGAGACCAAGGCCTTCGGCCGCATCGCCGCCCAGACCGCCAAGCAGGTCATCATCCAGGGCATCCGCGAGGCGGAGCGGGGCATGGTCTTTGACACCTTCTCCTCCAAGGAGCACGAAATTCTCACCGGCACCGTGCTGCGCATCGAGCCCAACTCCGGCGACATGACCATCCGCATCGGCACCGGCAACGACCGGACCGACGCCCTGCTCTCCAACTCCGAACAGGTTCGGGGCGAACACTTCCAGGAGGGCGATCTGATCCGCGTGTATGTGGTGGAAGTCCGCCGCTCCAACCGCGGTCCCCAGGTCATCGTCTCCCGCACCCATCCCGGTCTGGTCAAGCGGCTGTTTGAGCTGAACGTGCCGGAGATTGAGAGCGGCCTGGTGGAGGTCAAATCCATCGCCCGGGAGCCCGGCTCCCGCACCAAGCTGGCCGTCTGCGCCACGGAGGAGAACATCGATCCCGTGGGCGCCTGCGTCGGCCCCCGGGGCGGCCGTGTGGGCGCCGTGGTGGAGGAGCTGCGGGGCGAAAAGATGGACATCGTGGTCTGGTCCGAGGATCCCACCAAGTTCGTTGCCTCCGCCCTGTCCCCCGCCGACGTGGTCTCCGTAACGGTGCTGCCCGGCATGGGCAAGGCCTGCCGCGTCATCGTCCCCGACGACCAGCTGTCCCTGGCCATCGGCAAGGAGGGCCAGAACGCCCGCCTGGCCGCCCGCCTGACCGGCTATAAGATCGACATCAAGCCCGCCTCCCAGGCCGCCGCCATCGAGGCCGAGGAAGCCGCCGCCCGGGAAGCCGGAGCGGAAGAAACCGGGGAGCCTGTGGAAGAATAAGCAAGCGCCCAAGTCAACCGCTGATTTTTACCCTTCGCTGTCATTGCGAGGCCCTGCAGGGGCCGTGGCAATCCGCTTTCCCTCTGCAGGTACTGCCGAAAACGGATTGCCGCGTCGCTTCGCTCCTCGCAATGACATGGGTTCTTATCAGCACCGACACAAGGAGCAAGCTCACTGGGTACACCCCACAGAGCGGCACAAGGAGGTACAACATGCAGCAGAAGCGGATTCCCATGCGCCAGTGCGTAGGCTGCCGGGAAATGAAGCCAAAAAAAGAGCTGATCCGGGTTGTCAAATCGCCGGAAGGCACGATTTCCCTGGATTTCCGCGGCAAAGCGCCGGGCCGGGGTGCCTATGTGTGCCCGGACCCCGCCTGCCTGAAGCGGGCCATGAAATCCAAAGCCCTGGAGCGGGGCTTTGAGACAACCATCCCTCAGGAAGTCTACGACGGCCTGCTGGCCGCCATGGAGGAGGGAGACCATGGATAACCGTCAGCGCGCCCTCAACTATCTGGGCCTGGCCCGCCGGGGCGGCAACATCGTCTATGGGGAAGAAACCGTCGGCGCGGCCTGCCGGGCCAGCCACGCCCGGCTGCTGGTCCTGGCCCAGGATGCGGCGGACAACACCTTCCGCCGGGCCAGAAGCTTCACCCGGAGCGGCAAGCCGCCCATGATCCGCGTCCCCTTCACCAAGGATGAAATCGGCGCGTCTCTGGGCTGCAATGTCTGCGCCATGGCAGCCTTTACCGATGTGGCCCTGGCCCTGGCCTTTGTCCAGGCTCTGGAGGAGCCGGAGCACTACAGCCAGCTGCTCCAAACCCTGGAAACCCAGGTGGAACGGGTGAAAAAGCGCCGGCAGGAAGAAAAGGCCCATCAAAAAAACATCCGGCAAGGAAAGAAAAAGCCGGCCAAACCGTAAAAGAGAGAGTCTCTATGGAGGTGGCTATATTGAGTAGTTTTATCAAGTATCGAATCGGAGAAATGGCCAAGGATTTCGGGGTGCCCACCAAAACCATCACCAACCTGGTGGCGGAATTCTTTGAGAAGCCCAAGAGCACCCAGCAGGTGCTGACGGAGCAGCAGCTCAACGTGCTGTTCGATGTCATGACCCAGCGCAACCAGATCAGCTCCATCGAGCAGGTCTTCGCCACAGCCCAGGCGCCTGCCGCGCCGGAGCCCGAGGCACCCAAGGCTCCCGAGGTCAAGGCCGAACCCAAGGCTGAGGCGCCCAAGCAGGTGCCCAAGGCGGAAACCAAGCCCCAGTCCGCACCGGCCCCCAAGGCCCAGCAGCCGGCACCGCAGCCTGCGCCGCAGCCCAAGGCTGAAAAGCCCAAGGCCCAGTCGGAGCAGCGCAAGCGGGAGCGCCGGGTTATCGACACCAGTGCCGTCACCGTCAACGCCGACCGCTTCGACGACCGGGTGGACACCCTGGTGTCCGAGCGGGTGCAGAATTTCTCCGGCGGCAAGCAGAAAATCGGCAACAAGAACAAGCAGCAGAACCGCAACAAATTTGCCGGCAATAAGCGCCGCAATGAAGAGCAGGAGAAAATGCGCCGCCTGCAGCTGGAGGTGGCCAAAAAGGCCCCCCTGGTGGTCAAAATTCCTGACGAAATCACCGTGGGCGAGCTGGCGTCCCGCATGAAGAAAACTGCCGCCGAGGTCATCAAGCAGCTGATCAAGCTGGGCGTCATGGCCTCTGTGAACCAGTCCATCGACTACGATACAGCCGCCTTGGTGGCCATGGAGCTGGGCTGCAAGGTGGAAAAGGAAGTCATCGTCACCATTGAGGAGCGTCTCATTGACGACCATGCCGATACGGCCGACGAGCTGCAGCCCCGCAGCCCCGTGGTGGTGGTCATGGGCCACGTGGACCACGGCAAGACCAGCCTGCTGGACGCCATCCGCAACACCAACGTGGTCTCCGGCGAGGCCGGCGGCATCACCCAGCACATCGGCGCCTACACCGTGCAGATCAACGGCAATCCCATCACCTTCCTGGACACCCCCGGCCACGCCGCCTTTACCTCCATGCGGGCCCGCGGCGCCATGTGCACCGATATCGCCATTCTGGTGGTGGCCGCTGACGACGGCATCATGCCCCAGACCATTGAAGCCATCAACCACGCCAAGGCGGCTGAGATTCCCATTATTGTGGCCATTAACAAGATGGATAAGCACGGCGCCAACCCCGACCGCATCAAGCAGCAGCTGACGGAATATGACCTGCTGCCCGAAGAGTGGGGCGGTCAGACCGTGGTGTGCCCCATCTCCGCCAAGACCGGCCAGGGCATTGACGAGTTGCTGGAAATGGTCATCCTCACTGCCGAGGTCCAGGAACTGAAGGCCAACCCCAACCGCCTGGCCAAGGGCGTGGTCATCGAGGCCCGTCTGGACAAGAGCCGCGGCCCCGTGGCCACTCTGCTGGTGCAGAACGGCACCCTGAAGCAGGGCGACATCCTCATCGCCGGCACTGCCGTGGGCCGTGTCCGTGTCATGACCGACGACAAGGGCCGCACGGTCAAGTCCGCCGGTCCCTCCATGCCTGTGGAGATCACAGGTCTGGCCGAAGTGCCCGGCGCCGGCGACATCTTCAACGCCGTTGAGGACGAGCGCATGGCCCGCCAGCTGGTGGATCAGCGCAAGGAAGAGCTGAAGGCCGCCGCCAACAAGACCAAGAGCAAGGTTACTCTGGAGGATCTGTTCGCCCAGATTCAGGAGGGCGAGATGAAGGAGCTGAACCTGATCGTCAAGGCCGACGTCCAGGGCTCCGCCGAAGCCGTCAAGGCCTCCCTGGAGAAGATCTCCAACGAGGAAGTCCGGGTCAAGGTAATCCACGCCGGCGTCGGCGCCATCAACGAAAACGACGTCCTGCTGGCATCCACCTCCAACGCCATCATCGTGGGCTTCAACGTCCGGCCCGACTCCGCCGCCCAGGCGGCTGCCGCCCGTGCCAAGGTGGATATGCGGATGTACCGCGTCATCTATGACGCCATCGACGAGATCCAGGACGCCATGAAGGGCATGCTGGCTCCCAAGTTCAAGGAAGTCGTCATCGGCCACGCCGAGGTGCGCCAGACCTACAAGGTCTCCGCCATCGGCACCGTCGCCGGCTGCTACGTCAAGGACGGCAAGATCACCCGGGACGCCCAGGTGCGCGTCCTGCGGGACAACATCGTCATCCATGAGGGCCAGCTGGGCAGCCTGCAGCGGTTCAAGGACTCCGTCAAGGAGGTCGCCGCCAACTACGAATGCGGTATGTCCATCGAAAAGTACAACGACATCAAGGAAGGCGACGTCTTCGAATGCTTCGTCATGGAGCAGATCAAGGTCTAAGTTATAAGTAAGAGTGAATAGTGAAACGGTGAGGTATCCGCCGGAGACGGATGAATTGAAATCGTCGCAAAGCGACACCTCACTTCTTCACTTTTCACTATTCACTCTTCACTATCACCAAAAGGAGCTATCAATGGCATCTAATCGTATCGGGCGGATCAATGAAGAGCTGCAGCGGGAGCTGAGCTCCTTGATTCGCACCCTCAAGGACCCCCGGGTGCAGCAGTCCATGGTCTCCGTCACCAAGGTGGAGGCCACCGGCGACCTGCGCTACGCCAAGGTCTATATCAGCGTCCTGGACAAGGACAAGAGCAAGGACACCCTCAAGGGGCTGAAATCCGCCGGCGGTTTCCTGCGGCGGGAAATCGGCAGCCGTCTGCAGCTGCGCTATACCCCCGAGCTGGTGTTCGAGGAGGACGACTCCATCGCTTACGGCGCCCATATGTACGATCTGCTGCGGAGCCTGGAGCGCCGGGAGGACGGCCATGGAGAGGATTGACCAGGCGGCCCGGTGGCTGCTGGAACGGGACAACTTCCTGATCCTCACCCACCGCCGCCCCGACGGCGACGCCACAGGCTGCGCCATCGCCCTGTGCCTGGGCCTGCGGAGCCTGGGCAAAACAGCCTGGATCTGGGCCAACCCCCAGTTCACGCCCCGCTACGCCCCCCGGCTGGCGGGTCTGACCACCGATACCCCGGCGGAGGACGCCGTGATCGTGGCGGTGGACCTGGCCTCCGAGGGCCTGCTGCCCATGGGCGGCGAGGCCTTCGCGGGAAAAACCCGGCTGTGTCTCGACCACCATCCCAGCAACACCGGCTACGCCGCCGAGACGCTGGTGCAGCCGGAATGCGGCGGCTGCGGCGAGCTGATCTGGGATCTGCTGGAGGCCATGGGCGTGGACATCACCCCGGCCATGGCCGAGGCCCTGTACATCGCCGTGTCCACGGACACCGGCTGCTTCCGCTTCTCCAACACCACGGCCCGCACCTTCCGCACGGCGGCCAAGGCCGTGGAGCACGGGGCCTCCATTGCCCCCATCAACCGCGTTCTCTTCGAGGTCAAGACCCGGGGCCGTCTGGAGCTGGAATCCCGACTCATGGCAAACATGGAATTCTATGCCGGCGGCAAGGTGGCCATCGGCTGCCTGCCCCAGGCCTGGGTGGAGGAGCTGCAGGTGACCGAGGACGATCTGGACTCCATTTCCGGCTTTCCCCGCACCATCGACGGCGTCCAGGTGGGCGTTATGATCCGGGATTCAGAGCCGGGCAAGGCCAAGCTGTCCCTCCGGACGGCCCAGGGCTATAACGCCTCGGACTACTGCGCCAAACTGGGCGGCGGCGGTCATGCCGCAGCGGCCGGCGCTGCCATCCCCGGCACCCTGGAGGATGGAAAAAACGCGATTCTGCAGGTTCTGCGGGACGCGCATGTGATAGAAGGCCGTAAAGGGAATACGGATTGCCACGGCCCCTGCGGGGCCTCGCAATGACAGTAAAAAACGATAGTCTGCGCGGGCCTTTCTTCCTTCCTCTGTCATTGCGAGGAGCGAAGCGACGCGGCAATCCGTTCTTCTGGCAGCCGTTTTTTGCCGGCAGTGCCTGCCAGGGAACGCAATGACAAGAAAAACCAGAAGCCGTGCGAATATATAAATTTGTTTTATCATTCCGCGTGCCTGCACGCGGCAGAGGGAGGCCTCTATGCCGTCTGGCATCATCATCATCGATAAGCCTGCGGGCTGGACCAGCCAGGACGTGGCGGCCAAGCTCCGAGGCGTGTTCCACGAACGGCGGGTCGGCCACGGCGGCACCCTGGACCCCATGGCCACAGGCGTGCTGCCTGTTTTTATTGGCCGCGCCACCCGGGCCGTGGAATTTTTTGAGTCCGCCGAAAAGGAATATATCGCCGGCCTGCGCCTGGGCCTGGAGACCAACACCCAGGACGTCACCGGCGAGACCCTGGCCCAGCGGCCTGTCCAGGTGACCCGGGATCAGGTGGAGGCGGCGCTGACCCGGTTTCTCGGGCCCCAGCAGCAGCTGCCTCCCATGTACTCCGCCGTGAAAATCGGCGGCAAAAAACTCTATGAGCTGGCCCGCCAGGGGAAAACGGTAGAGCGCAGGCCCCGGGACATCGAAATCCTGGCTCTGGAGCTGCTGGACGGCGCAGGCTGTGACTACACCCTCCGGGTGCGCTGCTCCAAGGGCACCTACGTCCGGACTTTATGCCATGATATCGGCCAGGCCCTGGGCTGCGGCGGCTGCATGTCCAGCCTGCGGCGCACCCAGGCAGGCTGCTACGGCCTGGACCGGGCTGTCACCCTGGAGCAGCTGCTGGAAACGGAGGACCCCGCCTCCCTCCTGCTGCCCGTGGACAGCCTGTTCGCCAATCTGCCCGCCGTCACCGTCCCTGCCGCCCAGCTGACGCCCATTTATAACGGGGCAGCGGTGAAAACCCGCCAGCCCGACGGCCGCTACCGGGTCTACGGCCCCGACGGGACGTTCCTCCTGGTGGGGCAGGCGGAACAGGGGCGGCTCAAAACCGTCAAAAGCTTTTTCGAGGTGGTACAACCGTGAAACAACAGCGGGTCATTGCCCTGGGTTTCTTCGACGGCGTCCACCTGGGTCATGGAGCGCTGCTGCGGCAGGCCCGGCTTCGGGCGGACGCCCTGGGCGTCCCGGCGGCAGCCCTGACCTTTGACGCCCACCCGGACACCGTGGTGTTCGGCCAGCCCGTGGCCCTGATCAATACCCTGGCCGACCGGCGGCGGCTCATGACCGAGGTCTACGCCATGGATCATGTGATCCTGGCCCATTTTGACCGGGATATGGCCGCTATGCCCTGGGAGGACTTTGTGGAGGACTATCTGGTCCGGCGGCTGGGCGCCGCCCATGTGGTCTGCGGCCACGATTTTTCCTTCGGCCACCGGGGCCAGGGAACGCCGGATCGGCTGCGGGAGAAGTGCGCCGCCCTGGGAGTGGGCTGCGACGTCATCGAGCAGGTCTCCTGCCACGGCGCCGTCATTTCCTCCACCCGGATCCGCACGCTGCTGCAGCAGGGCAACCTGGACGAGGCCAACTGCCTCCTGGGCCACCGGCACTTTCTCACCGGTACGGTCTGTCCCGGCAAGCAGCTGGGACGGCAGATGGGCATTCCCACCGCCAACGTTCCCCTGCCAGAGGGGGTCGTGGCTCCGGCCTTCGGCGTCTACGCCACCCAGGTGCAGCTCTCCGACGGCAGCCGCCATATGGCTGTGACCAATGTCGGCGTCTGCCCCACGGTGCAAAGCAGCACCCAGGTCACTGTGGAGCCGTGGCTTCTGGATTTTTCCGGCGATCTCTACGGCCGGAAGGTGCGGATTGAATTCTGCAGCTATCTGCGCCCTGAGCGGAAGTTCCCCTCCCTGGACGACCTCCAGGCGGAAATCCGCCGCAACGCCCAGCAAACCCGGGATTGGTTCGCCGGAAACGGGCCGAAATCAATTTAATACTAAAATCTGTTTGAAATCTTTAAAAGATTTCCGAGGATGAATTGTGCCA